>NZ_JAXDEQ010000019.1:0-126162 GCF_035065025.1 Pseudomonas sp. YuFO8
CGACTCATAAGTGGCAGTAAAAACCGACGGGATCAACCTGGCTCTGCACGGGCAGGTGCTGTAGCTGTCCAGCGAGCCCGCCACGATCCTGCCATGACTGTTGATGTAGGAGACGCCTCCCACGATCTTGTAGGTTTCGTCGTTTTTCCCGCAGGAAACACGGTCGCCTTCACGCGCATGGGCGATGCCAAACATCATGACGCGTGTGTCGGCTTCCAACACCTTGCCGCCGCAAGTGGTGTCGTCACCCAGGCGAATGAAATGTCCTTTGGCCATTTTTGATCTCCCTCTCTGCTGGCGCCCCAGTTATGAAAAGCGCACCACTGTTAACCATCGATAAGCCGACTCGGGATGAGTGGCTTAACGCAAAGTACGTGGACAGAGAGGAAACTCAAGATGGTCGAGAAAATCAGGAAAGATCCCACAAGCCGTGCAGAAAAAGCCGACGAAAATGGAGAAAGGACAAACACCAATTCGTGCTTGGTTCGTAAAAAAAATCAATAAAATAGACATTAGTAACTTATCGCCCTTCCATCATCTTCTCGCCACCAACGCATTACTCATCGAAGTCAGATAATTGGATACGGTAAGGGGGCTTACTCGGGATCGGGCTTGTTCGCCGGTGTCCGAGCGGGCGGGGAGCGAGGGCTGAGGCTTAGTGTTTGAGGCCTGTGGGGTGTGGGTGGCTTGCGAGGGTGGTAGCTGATTCAGCATTGATGTTGGCTGGGCTGGCGTTTTCGCGAGCAGGCTCGCTTGTATGTTTAGACTTGAAGGGGTGGGTGGGTTTGGGGGCAGCTTCAGCATTTTCGGTGGTCGGGCTGGCGCTATCGCCAGCAGGCTGGCTCCCACAGGGGTTTTGTGTGGTGGCCGGGATTTGGGACTGGCCTCGAGTTTTTCGGGGCTTTTTAGTATTTGGGCCTGGGAATGCCTTCGGTTTACAACGAAAAAAATGGACAGCTCGCTCAATCTGAACGACTCAGTGAGGTCCACAACAACTGCGCCGCATACCCCCGATACGGCCGCCACCCTTCAGCCCGCGCCAACAAATCCCGAGCCGTCACCGCCCCACCCTCCAATGCCGCCAGCGCATTGATCAACCCCACATCCCCATTCGGCAACCCATCCATCTCCCGTAACTGCCGCAGAGCGATGTACTGCGCCGTCCAGTCACCAACCCCATACAACGCCAGCACCCGCTTCACACCACCCTGCCGACCAGGCTCAAACAATAAAGGATCATCAAGCAACGCCTGAGCCACGCCCGACAACGTGCGGCCACGGCTTTTCGGCATTCCCAACGTCGCAAGGTCCGCCGCCGCCAACACCGTCGCCTCGGGAAACACATGGGTCAAGCTGCCATGCGCCGAGGTCAGTGGCGCGCCGTACTGCGCCACTAGTTTCCCAGCCAGCTTGATGGCCGCACCCACAGTAATCTGTTGCCCCAACACCGCACGAATCGCCAGTTCCAGGCCATCCCACGTCCCCGGCACGCGCAGCCCCGGATGGTGTGCAATCAGGCCTGCCAGCAGTGGATCGAGCGCCAGGTGCCGTTGCATGGTGATGAAGTCAGCATCCAGATCAAACATCCGCCGCAGCCGGGCGACGATCTCGGGTATGGCACTCGCATCGGGAAAGTCGAGGGTCAGTTCCAGTGAGTCTGCGGTCGCAGGCTTGATCGAGAGTGTGCCGTGAACCCCGTTCAAGCCGATGCTGCGCGAGTAAGTGCCGTCGACCACCTGTTCCATTCCGGCAATCGCCCGCGCCGACAGAAACCCCAGCATGGCCGGCCAGTCATAGGGCGGCTCGAACGCCAGCAGCAACTTCACAGCCGCAGCACCCCGCTGTACAGCCCATACGCCGCCAACCCGGCACCGCAGATGACGCAGGTAAAGATGCCCTTTTCGATGGTGGTGAACAAAGGCTTGCCCTGTTCATGCCTGGCCTTGGCGAACAGGATCACACCCGGCGCATAGAGCAACGCCGAGAGCAGCAGGTACTTCAAGCCGCCGGCATACAGCAGCCACACCGCGTAGCTCAGGGCGACGCCGCCGATCAGCAGGTCTTTGGTCCGTTCGGCGGAGGCGTGTTCGTAGGTTTCGCCGCGCCCGCTCAACAGCACCGCATAAGCCGCCGACCACAGGTAGGGCACCAGGATCATCGACGAGGCGAGGTAGATCAGGCTGGTGTAGGTGCCGGCGGAGAACAGGGTGATCAGCAAGAACAGCTGGATCATCACGTTGGTCATCCACAGCGCATTGACCGGCACATGGTTGGCGTTTTCCTTGGTCAGGAACGCCGGCATGGTCTTGTCCTTGGCCGTGGCGAAGAGGATTTCGGCGCACAGCAGCGCCCAGGACAGCAATGCGCCCAACAGTGAAATCCCCAGGCCGATGCTGATCAGCAACGCGCCCCACGGGCCGACGATATGCTCCAGCACCGCGGCCAGCGACGGGTTCTGCAAGGTGGCCAGTTCCGGCTGGCTCAGGATGCCCAGTGACAGCACGTTGACCAGCACCAGCAGCGCCAGCACCCCGAGAAAGCCGATGACCGTGGCCCGGCCCACGTCCGCACGTTTCTCGGCGCGCGCCGAGTAGACGCTGGCGCCCTCGATGCCGATGAACACGAACACCGTGACCAGCATCATGTTGCGTACCTGGTCCATCACGCCGCCGAAACTCGGGTTGCTGCGTCCCCAGATGTCGCGGGTAAAGACGTCCGCTTTAAAGGCTACGGCGGCGATCACGATGAACATGATCAGCGGCACGATCTTCGCCACGGTCGTCAGCAGGTTAATGAAGGCTGCTTCCTTGATCCCGCGCATCACCACGAAGTGCACCGTCCACAGCAGCACCGAGGCACAGGCGATGGCGACCGGGGTGTTGCCTTCGCCGAACACCGGAAAGAAAAAACCCAGGGTGCTGAACAGCAAAACGAAGTAACCGACGTTACCCAGCCAGGCGCTGATCCAGTAGCCCCAGGCCGAAGAAAAGCCCATGTAGTCGCCGAAACCGGCCTTGGCGTAGGCGTACACCCCCGAATCCACTTCCGGTTTGCGATTGGCCAGGGTCTGGAACACGAAGGCCAAGGTGAGCATGCCGACAGCAGTAATTCCCCAGCCGATCAATATCGCACCGGCGTCGGCCTTGGCCGCCATGTTCTGCGGCAGGGAAAAGATCCCGCCGCCAATCATCGACCCCACCACCAGCGCGATCAGTGCGCTAAGGCGTAGCTTTTGCGTCGATTGCGACATGCCTGTGTCTCCGTTTCCCAGGGGCGGCAGTCGCCGCGAAATCGTCACATATCCTGCGTTTACTGAATGGATGAAGCGTAATGACGTTTATTGGATAACGCCAACGAACATCCCTTCAACTGCGGAATATGACCGAAAAGGGTCCCATATAATTTTTCGCTTTATAAATACTTTTTAGTAAGGAAATTCAGTTCTAACAACCCATGACGAAAATTTGCGGATTGCAAAAAACGAACTAGCTTCATAAGTCGCAGGGAATGCGAAAAAGTTTCAACAAAAAATCAACGAGGCCTCTGGAACAAGCATTACAGGCTGTGGCCTTGTGCGAGCTAATCATTCAGTTATTAACAATGGAATGTAGACCTGTACTGATCTAAGTCAGCCCACCGTTCGGCTGGCGGACTTAGTCTGCTGTCTCACTTCTCCTGCAATGGAGTCACGGAATGTCTGAAGCTCCCGGAAAACTCAAACTCGGCGCGCTGGTTGCATTGGTCGTCGGTTCGATGATTGGTGGCGGCATCTTTTCCCTGCCGCAGAACATGGCGGCCAGTGCCGATGTCGGCGCCATTCTGATTGGCTGGGCGATCACCGCTGTCGGCATGCTCACCCTCGCCTTTGTGTTCCAGACCCTGGCCAACCGCAAACCCGACCTGGACGGCGGGGTCTACGCCTACGCCAAGGCCGGTTTCGGCGACTACATGGGTTTCTCTTCGGCCTGGGGTTACTGGATCAGTGCCTGGCTGGGCAACGTCGGTTACTTCGTGCTGCTGTTCAGCACCCTCGGTTACTTCTTCCCGGTATTTGGCGAGGGCAATACCGTCGCCGCCGTGATCGGCGCATCCGTGTTGCTGTGGGCCGTGCATTTGCTTGTATTGCGGGGGATCAAGGAAGCGGCGTTCATCAACCTGGTGACCACGGTCGCCAAGATCGTACCGCTGATCCTCTTTGTGCTGATCGCGATTTTCGCCTTCAAGCTGGACATTTTCACCGCCGACATCTGGGGCATGAAGAATCCGGACCTGGGCAGCGTGATGAACCAGGTGCGCAACATGATGCTGGTCACCGTGTGGGTGTTCATCGGCATTGAAGGCGCGAGCATTTTCTCGGCGCGCGCGGAAAAACGCAGCGATGTGGGTAAAGCCACGGTGATCGGCTTTATCACCGTGCTGCTGATCCTGGTGCTGGTGAACGTGCTGTCGCTGGGCATCCTGACCCAGCCGGAACTGGCCAAGCTGCAGAACCCGTCGATGGCCGCCGTGCTGGAACACGTGGTGGGCCAGTGGGGGGCGGTGCTGATCAGCGTCGGCCTGATCATCTCGTTGCTCGGTGCGTTGTTGTCCTGGGTGCTGCTGTGCGCGGAGATCATGTTCGCCGCCGCCAAGGACCACACCATGCCGGCGTTCCTGCGCAAGGAAAACGCCAACCAGGTACCGGTCAACGCCCTGTGGCTGACCAACGCCATGGTGCAGATCTTCCTGGTCATCACGCTGTTTTCCGCCAGTACCTACCTGTCGCTGATCTACCTCGCCACCTCGATGATCCTGGTGCCGTACCTGTGGTCGGCGGCGTACGCCCTGCTGTTGGCCGTGCGCGGCGAAACCTATGAAGGCGCGGCGGGTGAGCGCCAGAAGGACCTGATCATTGGTGCCGTGGCGCTGATCTACGCGGTCTGGCTGCTGTACGCCGGCGGCGTCAAATACCTGCTGCTCTCCGCCCTGCTCTATGCCCCCGGCGTGATCCTGTTCGCCAAGGCCAAGCTGGAACTGAAGAAACCGGTTTTCACCAATGTCGAGAAGCTGATTTTCGCCCTGGTGGTCGTCGGCGCCCTGGTGGCGGCCTACGGTCTCTACGACGGCTTCCTGACCCTGTAACACGACTGTCTTGCCATCTGGAGGTTCACTGAAATGACCACGGAAAAAGTTAAGTACGGCGTCCATTCCGAAGCCGGCAAACTGCGCAAAGTCATGGTTTGCTCACCCGGCCTGGCCCATCAGCGGCTGACCCCGAACAACTGCGACGAACTGCTGTTCGATGACGTGCTGTGGGTGGCCCAGGCCAAGCGCGACCATTTCGATTTCGTCACCAAGATGCGCGAGCGCGGTGTCGATGTGCTGGAAATGCACAACCTGCTGACCGACATCGTCGCCATCCCCGAAGCCCTGGACTGGATTCTTGAGCGCAAGATCACCGCCGACTCGGTGGGCCTGGGCCTGATCAATGAAACGAGTTCGTGGCTGCGCAGCCTGGAGCCGCGACATATCGCCGAGTTCTTGATTGGCGGTGTCTCTGCCGATGATCTGCCGGACAGTTTCGGCGGCAAGACCATCCAGATGTTCCGTGAATTCCTCGGCCACTCCAGCTTCATCCTGCCGCCACTGCCCAACACTCAATTCACCCGCGACACCACCTGCTGGATCTACGGTGGCGTCACGCTCAACCCGATGTACTGGCCGGCGCGTCGCCAGGAAACCCTGCTGACCACCGCCATCTACAAGTTCCATCCGCAGTTCACCAACGCCGAATTCGAAATCTGGTACGGCGACCCGGACAAGGACCACGGCAGCTCCACCCTGGAAGGCGGCGACGTGATGCCGATCGGCAACGGCGTGGTGTTGATCGGCATGGGCGAACGCTCATCGCGCCAGGCCATCGGCCAACTGGCGGTGGAGTTGTTCAAGAAAAAAGCCGTGGAGAAAGTCATAGTCGCCGGCCTGCCGAAATCCCGCGCGGCGATGCACCTGGACACCGTGTTCAGTTTCTGCGACCGCGATGTGGTGACCATCTTCCCGGAAGTGGTGAACCAGATCGTCGCCTTCACCCTGCGTCCCGATGAAAGCAAACCGGGTGGCATCGACATCCGCCGCGAAGAAACCAACTTCCTCGACACCGTGGCCCAGGCCCTCAACCTCAAGGCCCTGCGCGTCGTCGAAACCGGCGGCAACAGTTTCGCGGCCGAGCGCGAGCAGTGGGACGACGGCAACAACGTGGTGGCCGTGGAACCCGGGGTGGTCATCGGCTACGACCGCAACACCTACACCAACACCCTGCTGCGCAAGGCCGGGGTGGAGGTCATCACCATCAGCGCCGGCGAACTCGGTCGCGGTCGTGGCGGCGGTCACTGCATGACCTGCCCGATCATCCGCGATCCGATCGACTACTAACCCATCAGCCTTGGCCCGCACTGACCCAGTGCGGGCCAACGGGATACCCGACACCTTAGGAGATCCAAAATGGCGTTCAATATCCATAACCGCAATCTGCTGAGCCTGGAACACCACACGCCTCGCGAATTGCGTTACCTGCTCGACCTGTCCCGCGATCTCAAGCGCGCCAAGTACACCGGCACCGAACAGCAACACCTCAAGGGCAACAACATCGCGCTGATCTTCGAAAAAACCTCGACCCGCACCCGCTGTGCGTTCGAAGTCGCGGCCTATGACCAGGGTGCCAACGTCACCTACATCGACCCGAACTCCTCGCAGATCGGCCACAAGGAAAGCATGAAGGACACCGCCCGCGTGCTCGGGCGCATGTACGACGCCATCGAGTACCGTGGCTTCAAGCAGGAAATCGTCGAGGAGCTGGCCAAGTTTGCCGGCGTCCCGGTGTTCAACGGCCTGACCGACGAATATCACCCGACGCAAATGATCGCCGACGTGCTGACCATGCGTGAACACGCCGACAAGCCGATCCACGAGATCAGCTACGCCTACCTTGGCGATGCGCGTAACAACATGGGCAACTCGCTGCTGCTGATCGGCGCCAAGCTGGGCATGGACGTGCGCATCTGCGCGCCGAAAGCCCTGTGGCCTCTGGACGACCTGGTGGCCCGCTGCAAGAAGTACGGCGAAGAAAGCGGTGCGCGCATCACCCTCACCGAAGACCCGAAAGCGGCGGTCAAGGGCGTGGATTTCATCCACACCGACGTCTGGGTGTCGATGGGCGAGCCGGTGGAAGCCTGGGCCGAGCGCATCCAGCAACTGCTGCCGTATCAGGTGAATGCCGAACTGATGAAAGCCACCGGCAACCCGCGCACCAAGTTCATGCACTGCCTGCCGGCGTTCCACAACAGCGACACCAAGGTCGGCAAGCAGATTGCCGAGCAGTACCCGAACCTGAAGAACGGCATCGAAGTGACCGATGACGTTTTCGAGTCGCCGGCCTGCATCGCCTTCGAGCAAGCGGAGAATCGCATGCATACGATCAAGGCGATTCTGGTGTCGACCCTGGCTGACCTATAACGGCCCACTCGGCTCCCACTGAAGGACCTGGGTCAATGTGGGAGCTGGCCTGCCGGCGATGGCAGCGCCGCGGTGCATCTGACCGACCGCGGCGATCCCATCGCGAGCAGGCTCGCTCCCACAGGGATCAGGGTTCCATCGACAGACCGAGTCGCCCGCTTACTTCTCTTCTAGAAGGACATGCACCATGCGTATCGTCGTTGCTCTGGGCGGTAACGCCCTGCTCCGCCGGGGTGAACCCATGACCGCGGACAACCAGCGCGCCAATATCCGGATCGCCACCGAGCAGATCGCCAAGATCCATGCCGGCAACCAACTGGTCATCGCCCACGGCAATGGCCCGCAAGTCGGCCTGCTGTCGCTGCAGGCGGCGGCCTACACCTCGGTGTCGCCTTACCCGCTGGACGTGCTCGGCGCCGAAACCGAAGGCATGATCGGCTACATCATTGAACAGGAACTGGGCAACCTGCTGGACTTCGAAGTGCCCTTCGCCACCCTGCTTACCCAGGTCGAAGTCGATGCCAACGACCCGGCCTTCCAGAACCCGACCAAACCCATCGGCCCGGTCTACACCAAGGACGAAGCCGAAAAACTGGCCGCTGAAAAAGGCTGGGCCATTGCCCCCGATGGCGACAAATATCGCCGTGTGGTCGCCAGCCCCAAACCCAAGCGCATCTTCGAAATCCGCCCGATCAAGTGGCTGCTGGAAAAAAACAGCATCGTGATCTGCGCCGGCGGTGGCGGCATCCCCACCATGTACACCGCGCCCGGCAAGCTTGAAGGCGTCGAAGCGGTGATCGACAAGGACCTGTGCTCGGCGCTGCTGGCCGAACAGCTTGAGGCCGATCTGCTGGTGATCGCCACTGACGTCAACGCCGCGTTTGTCGACTTCGGCAAACCGACCCAGAAAAGCATCACCCAGGCGCACCCGGACGAAATGGAAAAACTCGGCTTCGCGGCCGGCTCCATGGGACCGAAAGTGCAGGCAGCCTGCGAATTCGCGCGCCATACTGGAAAGGTCGCGGTGATCGGCTCACTCGCGGATATCGAAGCGATCGTCCAGGGCACCGCCGGCACGCGCATCAGCACGGCAACACCTGGTATTACCTACTCGTAAGGAGAGACGCCCATGGCACAGTTTGAGCCAGGTCACTTGCACATTGAGCGTCATGCGCTGACACCGGACGATGTCAGCTACAACGTGCACCTCGACTATGAAGTCAGCAAGAATGACAAAGGTGAAAAAGGCATCCAGTTCACCATGCATGGCAGCCTTCAGGGCAAGGACATGACAGAGACCTTTTTCCTGCCCAAGGAGGAGGCCTACAACTTCGCCCGGGATGTGACGAGAATTGCCGAGAAGTACGGAATTCCGAAATCACACAGCCAGATCGGCTCGGTGCACAAGCATTACGATCTGATGTTTGAAGACATCCGTGAGCAGTTGAATATGAAATCCGGCGACCCGGTGAACCCCGAGCACTTCGAATAACCCACGTACCCTTGTGGGAGCGGGCTTGCTCGCGAAGGCGGTGTGTCAGTCACAATCAATGTCGAATGTCAGACCGCTTTCGCGAGCGAGCCCGCTCCCACAGGGATCATCGCTGACCTGAAGTCCTGCGCCGGATTTCACCTTACCCCCTGCTCCAAGGCATACTTGCCACCCTCCGCACGCCAGAACCCAAAACCGCCCCATGCGTATCCACGTCAGCTTCATCGATCGAGTCGGCATCACCCAGGAAGTCCTGGCCCTGCTCGGTGGACGCAATCTCAACCTGGATGCGGTGGAAATGGTCCCGCCCAACGTCTACATCGATGCACCGACCCTGAGCCCGCAAGTGCTCGAGGAACTGCGCGATGCGCTGCTGAGCGTGCGTGGCGTGCAAGCGATGACCGTGGTCGACATTCTTCCCGGACAGCGTCGGCACTTGCAGCTCGATGCACTGCTTGCGGCGATGACCGACCCGGTGCTGGCGCTGGACAGTGCCGGCAAGGTGTTGCTGGCCAACCCGGCGTTGATTGCCCTGTACGGCCGCGAGCCGGCCGGTGAAAGTATCGCCGAGCTGTTTGCCGACCCGGCGCTGCTCGATGCGTTGCTCGAACAGGGCTTTCGCCTGCCGCTGCGGGAAATCACCCTCAACGGCCAGACGTTGTTGCTGGACGCCACGCCCATCACTGACGCTGGCGCCCTGCTGACCCTGTATCAACCGAACCGCATCGGCGAACGCCTCTCGGCATTGCACCACGATCACGCCGAAGGTTTCGATGCGCTGCTGGGCGAGTCGCCGGTGATTCGCACGCTCAAGGTGCGCGCGCAACGGGTGGCGGCCCTCGATGCGCCCCTGTTGATCCAGGGCGAAACCGGCACCGGCAAGGAGCTGGTGGCCCGGGCTTGCCATGCTATCAGTGCACGGCACAGTTCACCGTTCCTGGCATTGAATTGCGCGGCATTGCCGGAAAACCTCGCCGAAAGCGAGCTGTTCGGCTACGCCCCCGGCGCTTTCACCGGCGCGCAACGGGGCGGCAAGCCGGGGCTGATGGAACTGGCCAACCAGGGCACGGTGTTTCTTGACGAGATCGGCGAGATGTCACCGTACTTGCAGGCCAAGTTGCTGCGTTTCCTCAACGATGGCAGCTTCCGTCGGGTGGGCGGTGATCGTGAGGTAAAGGTCAATGTGCGGATTCTCAGCGCGACCCACCGCGACCTGGAAAAAATGGTCAGCGAAGGTTTGTTCCGCGAAGACCTGTTTTACCGCCTCAATGTGCTCAATGTCGAAGTCCCGCCCCTGCGCGAACGGGGCCAGGACATTTTGCTGCTGGCCCGTTATTTCATGCAGCAGGCCTGTGCACAGATCCAGCGCCCGGTCTGCCGCCTGGCACCGGGCACTTACCCGGCGTTGCTCGGCAACCGCTGGCCGGGCAACGTGCGGCAACTGCAAAACGTGATCTTCCGTGCCGCGGCCATTTGCGAAAGCAGCCTGGTGGACATTGGCGACCTCGACATCGCCGGCACCTCGGTGGCGCGCCAGAGCGACCACGAAATCGACAGCCTGGAACAGGCCATGGATGAGTTCGAGAGGACCCTGCTGGAAAAGCTTTACGTCAGCTATCCCTCGACGCGGCAACTGGCTAACCGCCTGCAGACCTCGCATACCGCCATCGCCCATCGACTGCGCAAGTACGGCATTCCCAATAAGCCGTAATCCTCGGACCTGAAATAGCTCTCCCTGCCAATACAAACCTATGTGGGAGCCAGCCTGCTGGCGATAGCGGTCTTACAGACAACAGTGATGTTGAATGTGAGGGCCATATCGCCAGCAGGCTGGCTCCCACAGGTTTTGAGTCCGGCATGGAATCTTCTCTCCAAAAGCGACCTCCACCTGTACTGAAAGCGCTACAGCGGAACGATATCGCTACACCCCTCTGCGACCAGCCCTGCGCAAGGCTTTGATCCCCTTCAGCTTTTTTCTTCTGCCGCAGCTGTAGCGATTTCGCTACACTCCACGCATCTGGCCGCACCACAAAATAATCTAACTTATTGTTTTATAACAATAAAACAAGATTGGCCGCGTTCTTGCTTAGTAACCCTCCATAAATCAGGGCATTGCCCCAGCCTTCAATCGCGTCCACCAGACGAGTCTGGCCCCCTTAGGAGTTTCCATGAGCGAGTTGCGTTTTACTGAAGATCACGAATGGCTGCGCACCGAAGCTGACGGCAGCGTCACCGTCGGCATCACCGCTTTCGCGCAGAACGCACTGGGCGACGTGGTTTTCGTACAACTGCCGGAGCTGCAGTCCTACGACAAAGGCGCAGAAGCCGCCACCGTGGAATCGGTAAAAGCCGCCAGCGGCGTGTACATGCCACTGGACGGAGAAGTGCTGGAAGTGAACCCGGCGCTGGACGCCAGCCCTGAGCTGGTCAACGAAGACCCGCTGGGCGAAGGCTGGTTCTTCCGCTTCCAGCCTGCTGACGCTGCCGCTGTCGGCCAACTGCTGGATCAGGACGCCTACGACCGCCTGATCAAAGCCCAAGCCGAAGCCTGAGGAGCCCGCCATGACTATCAATCTCAGCACTGCCAACGAATTCATCGCCCGCCACATCGGCCCCCGCGCCGGTGACGAGCAGGCCATGCTCAACACCCTCGGTTTCGATTCCCTCGAAGCCCTGAGCGCCAGCGTCATCCCCGACAGCATCAAGGGCACCAGCGTGCTCGGCCTGGAAGACGGCCTGAGCGAAGCCGACGCCCTGGCGATGATCAAAGGCATCGCCGGCCAGAACCAACTGTTCAAGACCTTCATCGGCCAGGGTTACTACGGCACCCACACGCCGTCGCCGATCCTGCGCAATCTCCTGGAAAACCCGGCCTGGTACACCGCCTACACCCCGTACCAGCCGGAAATTTCCCAGGGCCGCCTCGAAGCCCTGCTGAACTTCCAGACCCTGATCAGCGACCTCACCGGCCTGCCGATCGCCAACGCCTCCCTGCTCGACGAAGCCACCGCCGCCGCCGAAGCCATGACCTTCTGCAAGCGCCTGAGCAAAAACAAGGGCAGCCACCAGTTCTTCGCCTCCGTGCATTGCCACCCGCAGACCCTCGACGTGCTGCGCACCCGTGCCGAGCCGCTGGGCATCGACGTGGTGGTCGGCGACGAGCGCGAACTGACGGACGTGACGCCGTTCTTCGGCGCCCTGCTGCAGTACCCGGCGAGCAACGGTGACGTGTTCGACTACCGCGAACTGACCGAGCGCCTGCACGCCGCCAACGCCCTGGTGGCCGTGGCCGCCGACCTGCTGGCCCTGACCCTGCTGACCCCGCCGGGCGAATTCGGCGCCGACGTGGCCATCGGCAGCGCGCAACGTTTCGGCGTGCCGCTGGGCTTCGGTGGCCCGCACGCGGCCTACTTCTCCACCAAGGACGCGTTCAAGCGCGACATGCCGGGGCGTCTGGTCGGTGTCTCGGTCGACCGTTTCGGCAAGCCGGCCCTGCGCCTGGCGATGCAGACCCGCGAGCAGCACATCCGCCGCGAGAAGGCCACGTCGAACATCTGCACCGCGCAGGTGCTGCTGGCCAACATCGCCAGCATGTACGCCGTGTATCACGGTCCGAAGGGCCTGACGCAGATTGCCCAGCGTGTGCATCACCTGACTGCGATTCTGGCCCAAGGCCTGAAAGCGATCGGTCTGAACGTCGAGCAAGAAAACTTCTTCGACACCCTGACGGTGAACACCGGCGCGCAAACTGCCGCCCTGCACGACAAGGCCCATGCCCAGCAGATCAACCTGCGCGTGGTCGATGGCGATCGCCTGGGCCTGTCCCTGGATGAAACCAGCACCCAGGCCGATGTGGAAACCCTGTGGGCGCTATTCGCTGCTGGCAAGACCCTACCGGACTTCGCTGCGCTGGCTACTGCTGTTGAAAGCACCATTCCAGCCGCCCTGGTGCGCCAGTCGCCAATCCTCAGCCACCCGGTGTTCAACCGCTACCACTCGGAAACCGAGCTGATGCGCTACCTGCGCAAGCTCGCCGACAAGGACCTGGCCCTCGATCGCACCATGATCCCGCTGGGCTCGTGCACCATGAAACTCAACGCCGCCAGCGAAATGATCCCGGTGACCTGGGCTGAATTCGGCGCCCTGCACCCGTTCGCCCCGGCCGAGCAAAGCGCCGGCTACCAGCAACTGACCGATGAACTGGAAGCGATGCTCTGCGCCGCCACCGGCTACGACTCGATCTCGCTGCAACCGAACGCCGGTTCCCAGGGTGAATACGCCGGCCTGCTGGCCATCCGCGCCTACCACCAGAGCCGTGGCGAAGACCGCCGCGACATCTGCCTGATCCCGTCCTCGGCCCACGGCACCAACCCGGCCACCGCGCAGATGGCCGGCATGCGTGTCGTGGTCACCGCCTGCGACGCCCGCGGCAACGTCGACATCGAAGACCTGCGCGCCAAGGCCATCGAGCACCGCGAACACCTCGCCGCGCTGATGATCACCTACCCGTCGACCCACGGCGTGTTCGAGGAAGGCATCCGCGAAATCTGCGGCATCATCCACGACCACGGCGGCCAGGTGTACATCGACGGCGCCAACATGAACGCCATGGTCGGCCTGTGCGCCCCGGGCAAGTTCGGCGGCGACGTGTCGCACCTGAACCTGCACAAGACCTTCTGCATTCCTCACGGCGGTGGCGGCCCGGGCGTCGGCCCGATCGGCGTCAAGTCGCACCTGACCCCGTTCCTGCCAGGCCATGCGCAAATGGCACGCAAGGAAGGCGCGGTCTGCGCGGCACCGTTCGGCAGCGCGAGCATTCTGCCGATCACCTGGATGTACATCCGCATGATGGGCGGCGCCGGTCTGAAGCGTGCTTCGCAGCTGGCAATCCTCAACGCCAACTACATTTCCCGTCGCCTGGAAGAGCACTACCCAGTGCTGTACACCGGCAGCAACGGCCTGGTCGCGCATGAATGCATCCTCGACCTGCGCCCATTGAAAGACAGCAGCGGCATCAGCGTCGATGACGTGGCCAAGCGCCTGATCGATTTTGGCTTCCACGCCCCGACCATGTCCTTCCCGGTGGCCGGCACCCTGATGATCGAGCCGACCGAAAGCGAATCCAAGGAAGAACTGGACCGCTTCTGCGACGCCATGATCCGCATCCGCGAAGAAATCCGCGCAGTGGAAAACGGCACGCTGGACAAGGACGACAACCCGCTGAAGAACGCTCCGCACACCGCGGCGGAATTGGTCGGCGAGTGGTCGCACCCGTACAGCCGTGAGCAAGCGGTTTACCCGGTAGCGTCGCTGATCGAAGGCAAATACTGGCCGCCGGTCGGTCGTGTGGACAACGTCTTCGGTGATCGCAACCTGGTCTGCGCCTGCCCATCGATCGAAAGCTACGCTTAAACGAATAGGGGGCGGGTTTACCCGCCCCCACTTCCACGAACACCGCTCCCCCCTGTAGGAGCTGGCTTGCCAGCGAAGACGGAATATCAGCCGACACAACTGTTGCCTGACACACCGCCTTCGCTGCGATGCGGCGACCCGACAAGCCAGCTCCTACAGGATCTCCACAAGATTTTCGCCAATTCCTATAACAAGAAACCGGAGAACAACCATGTCGTTAAGCGTGTTCGACCTGTTCAAGATTGGCATCGGCCCCTCCAGCTCCCACACCGTCGGCCCGATGCGCGCAGCTGCGCGTTTCGCCGAAGGTCTGCGCCGTGAAGGGCTGCTGCAAGCCTCCGCCTGCGTCAAGGTCGAGCTGTACGGTTCGCTCGGCGCCACCGGCAAGGGCCACGGCAGTGACAAGGCTGTGCTGCTCGGCCTGGAAGGCGAACACCCGGACACCGTGGATACCGAAACCGTCGCCGCCCGCTTGCAAGCAATTCGCGGCAATGGTCGCTTGAACCTGCTCGGCGAACACAGCATTGCGTTCAATGAGAAAGAACACCTGGCGATGATCCGCAAGCCCTTGGCCTATCACCCCAACGGCATGATCTTTCGCGCCTTCGATGCTGCCGGCCTGCAAATCCGCAGCCGCGAGTACTATTCGGTCGGCGGTGGTTTTGTCGTCGATGAAGACGCCGCTGGCGCCGACCGCATCGTCGAAGACGCCACCCCCCTGACCTTCCCGTTCAAAAGCGCCAAGGACCTGCTCAGCCACTGCACCACCTACGGCCTGTCCATCAGCCAGGTGATGCTGACCAATGAAAGTGCCTGGCGCCCGGAAGCGGAAACCCGCGCCGGCCTGCTGAAAATCTGGCAAGTGATGCAGGACTGCGTCGCCGCCGGTTGCCGCAACGAAGGCATCCTGCCCGGCGGTCTCAAGGTCAAGCGCCGGGCGGCCGCGCTGCATCGGCAACTCTGTAAAAACCCCGAATCGTCACTGCGCGATCCCCTGTCGGTACTGGACTGGGTCAACCTGTACGCCCTGGCGGTCAACGAAGAAAACGCCAACGGCGGGCGCGTGGTGACAGCCCCGACCAACGGCGCAGCCGGAATCATCCCGGCGGTCCTGCATTACTACATGCGTTTCATCCCCGGCGCGAACGACGACGGGGTGGCGCGCTTCCTGCTGACCGCTGCGGCCATCGGCATCCTGTACAAGGAAAACGCCTCGATCTCCGGCGCCGAAGTCGGCTGCCAGGGCGAAGTCGGCGTGGCCTGCTCCATGGCGGCGGGCGCCCTGTGCGAAGTGCTGGGCGGCACCGTGCAGCAAGTGGAAAACGCTGCGGAAATCGGTATGGAACACAACCTCGGGCTGACCTGCGACCCGATCGGCGGGCTGGTGCAAGTCCCTTGCATCGAGCGCAACGCCATGGGTTCGGTCAAGGCCATCAATGCCGTGCGCATGGCCCTGCGCGGCGACGGGCAGCACTTCGTGTCCCTCGACAAGGTCATCCGCACCATGCGCCAGACCGGCGCCGACATGAAAAGCAAATACAAGGAAACCGCCCGTGGCGGTTTGGCGGTCAACATTATCGAGTGCTGATGCGCGCTCATCTGCACACTTCTCCAGGAGTTGAATATGTCCACCGAACAACTGTTGAAAACACCGTTGCACGCCCTGCACATCGAACTGGGCGCGCGCATGGTGCCGTTCGCCGGCTATGACATGCCGGTGCAATACCCGCTGGGTGTGATGAAAGAACACCAGCACACCCGCGAGCAGGCCGGCCTGTTCGATGTCTCGCACATGGGCCAGATCCGCCTGACCGGCGCCAATGCCGCCAAGGCCCTGGAAACCCTGGTGCCCGTGGACATCATCGACCTGCCAGTGGGCATGCAGCGCTACGCGATGTTCACCAACGAGAGCGGTGGCATCCTCGACGACCTGATGGTCGCCAACCTGGGCAACGACGAACTGTTCCTGGTGGTCAATGCCGCGTGCAAGGACCAGGACCTGGCCCACCTGCGCAAGCACATCGGCGACCAGTGCACTATCGAGCCGCTGTTCGAAGAACGCGCCCTGCTCGCCCTGCAAGGTCCGGCCGCCGTGACCGTGCTGGCACGTCTGGCGCCAGAAGTGGCAAAGATGACCTTCATGCAGTTCGCCCGCGTGAACCTGCTGGGCGTGGACTGCTTTGTCAGCCGCTCGGGTTACACCGGTGAAGACGGTTTTGAAATCTCGGTTCCTGCCGCCAGCGCCGAAGCCCTGGCCCGAGCCCTGTTGGCCGAGCCTGAAGTGGCGGCCATCGGCCTCGGCGCGCGTGACTCGCTGCGCCTGGAAGCCGGCCTGTGCCTGTACGGCCACGACATGAATACCGAGACCACCCCGATCGAAGCCAGCCTGTTGTGGGCCATCTCCAAGCCACGTCGTGCCGACGGTGCGCGCGCCGGTGGCTTCCCTGGCGCTGAAAATGTATTCGCCCAGCAACAAGGCGGTGTTACCCGCAAGCGCGTTGGCCTGCTACCGCAGGAACGCACCCCGGTGCGCGAAGGCGCGGAAATCGTCAACGAAGCCGGCGAGATCATCGGCAGCGTGTGCAGCGGCGGCTTCGGACCGACCCTGGGCGGCCCGTTGGCCATGGGTTACGTCGACAGCGCCTACATCGCCCTCGACACACCGGTATGGGCAATCGTCCGTGGGAAAAAGGTGGCTTTGCTTGTAAGCAAAATGCCATTTGTTCCACAACGCTACTATCGCGGCTGATTGACTGTTCCTATAAGTAACGCGGTTGCGCTTACACTGCACTAATGTGTAACGCAACCGCCATAAAATAGTGCATCGTTTGGCTCTAAGCTTCGATTATGAACTTTGCTTATAACGATCGAAAACATTTGAACGCCGCCAGTGCATAAGCCCGGGCTAGTTGTCAGGGGTGGCAGGAACCTGAGCAAATCCGGGGCTTCCAGAGGGCTTGTTTTTTCTCCCGTAGTTGGCGTAGAGTTTGTTCACTGTGTTTGCATGGGTCGCTTGGAATCGTGACCTGGGCAGTAGCCTACAAGTTAGCTACATCCCGTTCGACGTCTTCTTACTCTCCTGCAACCAGCCCCAGTACTCTTTCATGAGAAAGAGACTGTCATTAATTTTTTGCGTCAAAGGAAATAAGAAATGTCCCAACGTCAGAGCGGTACCGTCAAGTGGTTTAACGACGAGAAAGGTTTTGGTTTTATCACTCCTGAAAGCGGTCCGGATCTGTTCGTGCATTTCCGCGCCATCCAGGGCAACGGCTTCAAGAGCCTGAAAGAAGGCCAGAAAGTGACTTTCGTCGCCGTGCAGGGCCAGAAAGGCATGCAGGCTGACGAAGTACAAGCAGAAGCCTAATCTTCTGTAACGAAAAAGCCCCTGATGGTGACATCAGGGGCTTTTTTGTGCGCGTAAATCCGTAAAATGGCTTCTTTTTGTGCCCAGAGGCTGCCATGTCGAAACACCTGCTCAAACCCCAGGGCAACTTCCCCGCCGTCGGCCTGGGTCGTCGCCTGGCAGCGATGTTCTATGACTTCCTGCTGTGCACCGCCCTGCTGATCGTCACCAGCGGTGTCTACAAGATGATCCAGATGGCGATCATCGGCGAAGAGAAAATGCGCACCCTCACCGAAGCGGGCGCGCTGGATGGCGATCCTCTGCTGTCGACGGTGCTGTTGTTCGTGCTGTTCGGCTTCTTCGCCAAGTTCTGGACTTACTCAGGCCAGACCCTGGGCATGCAGGTGTGGGGCGTGCGCGTACAGAATGCCGATGGCTCGTCCATCAGCCTGTGGCAGGCGCTGTTGCGCTTTGTGGTGTCGATCGCATCGTTGCTGTGCGTGGGCCTGGGGTTCTTCTGGTCGCTGTTCGACAAGCAGAAACGCAGCTGGCATGACATGTATTCCAATACCCAGCTGGTGCGGATCCCGAAGAAGACCAAATAATTTTCGGTAAGCACAAACCAATGTGGGAGCGGGCTTGCTCGCGAAGAGGGCGTGTCAGGCAACATCAATGTCGACTGATACGCCCTCTTCGCGAGCAAGCCCGCTCCCACAGTTTTATGCGACCAGCCTGATAGATATCAGGCGTTCCCGGCCAGCTTCATCCGCGCCGCCTGGGTGAAGTCGAGCATCCGCTTCAACGGCCGAATCGCCTGCGGAATCAACGCCGGATCGACAAAGATCTCGTTCGTCCCCTCCTTCAAGCTCTTGAGCGTGCGCTCAAGGGTGTTCATCGCCATCCAGGGGCAATGCGCGCAACTGCGGCATGCCGCGCCGTTACCGGCCGTTGGCGCCTCGATAAAGACCTTGTCCGGGCACAACTGCTGCATCTTGTAGAAGATACCGCGGTCGGTGGCGACAATCAGCGTCTTGTTCGGCAGGCTCTGTGCCGCTGCAATCAACTGACTGGTGGAGCCGACGGCATCCGCCAGCTCGATCACCGAGGTCGGCGACTCCGGGTGCACCAGGATCGCCGCATCTGGATACAGCGCCTTCATGTCTTCGAGCTGCTTGGACTTGAACTCTTCGTGAACGATGCAGGCACCGTCCCACAGCAGCATGTCGGCACCGGTCTGACGCTGAATGTAGGTGCCCAGGTGCTTGTCCGGCCCCCAGATGATGGTTTCGCCGTTATCCATCAGGCTTTCGACGATTTCCAGCGCACAGCTCGACGTCACCACCCAGTCCGCGCGGGCTTTGACCGCCGCCGAGGTATTGGCGTAAACCACCACCGTACGCTCCGGATGCTGGTCGCAGAACGCGGAAAACTCATCGACCGGGCAGCCTAGGTCCAGCGAGCACGTCGCTTCCAGGGTCGGCATCAGGATGCGTTTTTCGGGATTGAGGATCTTGGCCGTCTCGCCCATGAATTTTACCCCGGCGACCACCACGGTCTTGGCCGGGTGGGCGTTGCCGAAGCGAGCCATCTCAAGCGAGTCGGAGACACAGCCACCGGTTTCTTCGGCCAGGGCCTGAATAACCGGATCGCAATAGAAGTGAGCCACCAGCACCGCGTCCTGAGCCTTGAGCTCGGCGGCGATGGCAGCACGGTAATAGGCCTCCTCTTCGGCGGTCAGCGGCTTGGGCTGCTTGGCGTCGAGGTGGGCCTGGACCAGAAGGCGTTCGGAAATCTGCGTCATGTTCGCAAGACCTGCAGGCGCTTAAGCGCGAAAGTCGAGTATACACCCCAGCTCTGGACCCTTGAGGGTACCGCCGGGAGAGTGAGTAATCATCAGAGCTTTGAAGAGGCGCAAGGCTACAGAATATCCGCGGGATGCAAAAGATGATTCTGACCTGAGCCACGCAGTGCTGGCCGGGATCGGCGAACGCACAAATTGCAGGCAAAAAAAAACCCGGAAATCCTCACTTGCGTGGGCCTTCCGGATTTTCTAAACCGCCAAAAATGGTGGGTCGTGTGGGATTCGAACCTACGACCAATTGGTTAAAAGCCAACTGCTCTACCAACTGAGCTAACGACCCGCTGTGTGGTGGCGCGTATAATACTGATTTTTAAGGACTATTCAACACCTATTTTAAAAAAAATCAAAAATAACGTGTTGGGTCGCTGATTCCGGCCGCCGCGAAGCCTTCCGCTCGCTGGCGGCAGCTGCTGCACTTGCCGCAGGCACGGCCGTCATCGTCGGCCTGATAGCAGGAAACGGTCAGGCCATAATTCACCCCAAGCCTGGTACCCGCCTGAACGATCTGTGCCTTGCTGAGATGTTGCAGCGGCGCCTGAATGCGAAAACCCATCCCTTCTACACCGGCCTTGGTCGCCAGATTGGCCATGCGCTCGAAAGCCTCGATGAACTCGGGACGGCAGTCCGGATAACCGGAGTAATCCACCGCGTTGACACCGCTGAAGATGTCCCGTGCACCAAGCACTTCCGCCCAGCCCAGCGCCAGGGACAAGAACACCGTGTTACGCGCAGGCACGTAAGTCACCGGAATACCTTCAGCCGCGACTTCCGGGACGTCAATGCTGGTATCGGTCAGTGCCGAGCCGCCCATGCCGTTCAGGTTCAGCCCGATCACCTTGTGTTCGACAACACCCAGGTCTTTGGCCACACGTTCAGCGGCGTGTAACTCAGCGTGAGACCGTTGGCCGTAGTCGAAGCTCATGGTGTAGCAGCTGTAGCCTTCGGCACGCGCCATGGCCACGACGGTTGCCGAGTCCAGGCCACCGGACAAGAGGATCACCGCGCGTTTTTCAGCAGTATTGAGTGGTTCAGTCATTTCAGCGCCCCGGCTCGTCATTCCAAAGATATTTATGCAGCTGCAGTTGCAAACGCACTGGCAGGTTGTCCGCCACCACCCAGTCGGCCAGGTCTCGCGCATTGAGATCATGGTGGCTTGGCGAGAACAGGACTTCACCGGCGCGCTTGTCCAGACCGTACTGGATCAGCTTGGACACGGACCAGTCATAGTCTTCCCGCGAGCAGATGACAAACTTCACCTGATCGTTGGGCGTCAGCAGCTCGATGTTTTCGTAGCGGTTGCGATGCGCTTCCTTCGACCCCGGGGTCTTCAGGTCGACGACGCGACTGACCCGGGAATCTACCGCCGAGATATCGATCGAGCCACTGGTTTCCAGTGACACTTCGTAACCGGCATCGCACAGGCGCTTGAGCAATGGAATGGCATTGGGCTGGGCCAGGGGCTCGCCGCCCGTGACACAGACGTAGCGCGGGCGAAAGCCGGCGACCTGCTCGAGGATATCGTCGAGGGTGCGGATGGTTCCGCCGGTGAAGGCGTAGGCGCTGTCGCAGTATTGGCAACGCAGCGGGCAACCGGTCAGGCGCACAAAAACAGTGGGCAGGCCAGCAGTCCGCGTTTCACCCTGCAACGAGTAGAAAACTTCGGTAATTCTCAATGTGTCTTGCATAGTCGCCACGGGCGTAACAGCTAAACAGGCTGTCCGCCTCCGTCAGGCACTTCAAGGAACCCCGGCAATGCGCAGGCCCCAAAAAGCGTGTTTCATAAAAAGGGCGTGAATTCTAACGAAAAAACCCGCGACAAGCGCGGGTTTCTTCGAAAGGGGTCAAGCAGCCCTTACATTTTTTGCAGATCACGCTGGGCCAGCTGAGCGGCAGACGTGCCCGGATACTGGGACACAACCTGTTGCAGAATGCCTTTTACCTTGTCGGGATGACCCAGGCGGCGCTCTACGTCAGCGAGCTTGTACAGCGAGTCAGGCACTTTGGCGTGCTTGGGGTACAGCTGCGAAACCTTGGCAAAGGCCTGACCTGCACCTTGCAGATCGCCTTTGGCCAGGTTCACTTCGCCCAACCAGTACTGGGCATTGCCTGAGTACTGGCTGTTCGGGTACTTGCGCAGGAATGCGGCAAAAGCCTGGCTGGCCTTGTCGAAATCCTTAGCCTTGATCAGGTCGAAGGCAGCATCGTAATAGAGCTTTTCCTTCGCCGGATCCGCCGGCTCGCTACCCGCGGCGGGTGCTTGAGCGGCTGCCGCTCCTGCACCCGCAGCTGCGCCAGCCGCTGCTGCACCGGGGGCGTTCAAGTCGCCACCGGCAGGAGAATTCTCAGGAGTCGCGGCAGGTGCAACGCCGCTTCCTATGCGCCGATCAAGATCCTGGTATCGCTCCAGGCTTTCCTGCTTCATGCGCGCTACATCATTTTGCAGTTCTTCGATCACACCCTGTTGGCGCGAGATCTGATCCTGCATTTGTTGCAGTTGGTTGAACAGCTGGCCCTGTGCCGAGACAGGGGTCGAAACCCCTCCCCCGGCATAGGCGCCGTTCGTACCGTAACCTGCAGGCGGATTACTGCTCCCGCTATTGTTATAGCCGGAGTCGTTGTCGACCACAGGAACCGCAGCCCACGCCGCAAGCGGCGCGAGACTGAGAGCCAGGACAGTTACAGCACGACGGCACGTTCGCATGACGAATTACTTACGCAGTTCGACGCGACGGTTTTGAGCCCAGGACTGCTCGTCGTTGCCGGTAGCAACTGGACGCTCTTCGCCGTAGGAAACCAGTTCCAGCTGAGCTGGGGAAACACCCTGCAGTACCAGGTAGCGCTGAACGGCTTTCGCACGACGCTCGCCCAGTGCCATGTTGTACTCACGAGTACCACGTTCGTCGGTGTTGCCTTCCAGAACAACGCGAGCGCCGTTTGCTTTCAGGTCCTTGGCGTGAACGTCCAGAGCGCGCATGGCTTCTGGCTTCAGGTCCGAACTGTCGTATTCGAAGTAGAAAGTGGTGATAGCGCGCAGTGCAGCTTCTTCGCTCAGGGAGCCGTCAACTGCACCAGTGTTTGCGCCGTAACCAGCGTTTGGATCTACCGCGCCTTCACCGGCATTGTCGCCGCCTTTGGACGAGCAACCTACAGCTACAGCCATGGCCAGTGCCAGCGCAGCAAATTTACCAAACTTCAGCATTTCCATCGTGAAACTCCTAATGAACCCCAGTGTGTTAAGTACAACGTATAGCGCCGCGTCAGTTCAGGTAAGGGGACCAGGAAGGTTCTCTGACTTCGCCTTGAGCGGTAGGAAGCGGGAGCCTTACGCGTCCATTGATAGACACGAGCATCAAGACTCCCCGGCCCTGCTGGCGGGTGGCGTAGATTACCATGGTGCCGTTGGGCGCGACAGTAGGCGACTCGTCCAGAGTGCTATCAGTGAGGATTTTTACACTACCGCGCTGCAAATCCTGGGCCGCCACCTTGAAATTGGTGAAGCCATCCTGACGGTGAATCATGACAAGCGTCTTTTCATCAGCCGACAGTTTAGGGTTGGCGTTGTAGTTACCGACGAAAGTCACGCGCTCGGCACCGCCCCCACCCACACTGGTCTTGTAGATCTGCGGCTTGCCGCCACGATCGGACGTGAAGTAGATGGTCGAGCCATCCTTGCCCCAGAACGGTTCGGTGTTGATGCCAGGACCGTTGGTGACGCGGGTGATCTGACGCGAGCCCAGGTTCATCACATAGATGTCCGGGTTGCCGTCCTTGGACAGTACGAACGCCAGGCGATTGCCATCCGGCGACCAGGCTGGCGCGCCGTTCAGGCCTTCGAAGTTGGTGATCTGCTCACGGCGACCGGTGTCGATGTTCTGCATGAAAATGCGCGGACGCTTCTGCTCGAACGAGACGTAGGCGATACGCTTGCCATCGGGCGCGAAACGCGGCGACAGGATTGGCTCACGCGACTGCAGCAGGGTCACGGCACGGGCACCGTCATAGTCCGAACGCTGCAGCGTGTAACGGGTGTTCTTTTCGGAGAAGCGCTCGGCCGTCACGTACAGCAGGCGAGTCGAGAACGCACCCTTGATGCCGGTGAGTTTTTCGAACGACTGGTCGGCGATGTAGTGCGACATGTCGCGCAACTGATCGACGCTGCCCGACACGCTGCCGGTCAGCACTTGCTGCTCGGTGGCGACGTTGAACAGGGCGTATTGCACCTGCAGGCGACCGCCCGCCGGGGCAATGCTGCCGACCATCACGTACTGGGCGCCCAGCGCCTTGAAGTCACGGAAGATGATTTCGCTGGCCTGGCTAGGCTGGCTGATCATGTTCTGCTTTGGAATCGGCGAGTAGTAACCCGAGTTGCGCAGGTCGTTACCGATGATTTCCGCCATGTCGTCCGGCAGCACGCTGCCGCCCTGGTTGCCGAACGGCACGACCGCGATCGGGGTGGCCCGATCGCTGCCGCTGGTGACCAGAATGTTTTTCTCATCTGCCATCGCCATTCCTGCCATGCAGCAGATAGCGACAAGCATTCCTCGTAGAAGGTTTCTCACGGGGCTAAATCCTCAGGCGTGAATGTCATCTTGAATGAACGATACGGAGCAAAATCGCTCGGCTTCATTCCCTGCATTTCTGTCAAACGTCCAATATTCTTGACCGCCGCTACAGCAGACGCATCAAACGGACCGTCACCACTGGACTTGGCCACGCTGGCCGAAGTCACCGTACCGTCCGGCAACATGCCGATTTGCAGCACGACCGTCATGCCTTTGCGGGCCGAAGGTGGACGAGCCCAGCCTTCCGCTGCACGAAGACGAATCAAATCATCAAAACTGCCGGCGACTTCGTCACCGCGCTCATCGGCCAAGGCCTGCTGACGCTGCGGCGTATCGGAAAGCAAATCTGCCAGGGCCTGGGCCTTTTTGTCTTCGGCGGATTTACGCGCCGCGTCCTGCGATTTTTTCTTCGCAGCATCGGCAGCAGCTTTCTTCTTCGCTTCCTCGGCGACTTTCTTCTTCGCCTCTTCAGCTTCAGCTTTCTTCTTGGCGTCTTCGGCGGCTTTCTTCTTCGCGTCTTCGACGATCTTTTTCTTCGCTTCTTCAGCAGCCGCTTTCTTGGCCTCTTCTTCAGCAGCCTTCTTGGCTTCTTCTTCCGCTTTCTTCTTGGCTATATCAGCCAATTGTTTCTCTTCTGCCTTCTTGGCTTCGGCGGTCTTCTTCGCTTCGTCGGCTTTCTTGGCTTCATCGGCCTTCTTGGCCTCATCAGCCTTTTTCGCCTCTTCCGCTTTCTTCGACTCGTCGGCCTTCTTGGCTTCCTCGGCCTTTTGAGCCGCGTCTTCTTTCTTTTGTTCCGCAGCCTTTATCGCTTCCTGCTCGACCTTCTTCTGTTCCAACTGCTCGACTTCGGTCTGGCGTGCGGCGGATTTCTTCGCCTCACCCGCAATCTTCTGATTGGTCTGGGTGGTTGCCTGACTTTTCGATTTCAGCTGGTACAGGGTCGCCTGGACAATCGGCTTGGCCGGCGGCAACTCCGGAGTAAAGGCAAAACTGACAAACAGCATGCCGAACACCAGCACGTGCAAGCCAATCGCCCAGACACTAGGCCAGAAGTAGCTTTCCGAGGCGGACGGCTCTCGCTGTTGCTGCATCAGGGCGCCTCGGTAATCAAGCCAACATTACCGACGCCGGCTTTCTGCAACCCGCCCATGGCGCCCATGACGGAGCCGTAGTCGACAGTCTTGTCGCCGCGAATGAAGACCTGGGTGCGCTTGCCGTTATCGTTACCGGCGGCAATGATCTTGGTTACTGCACTGGTCATTTGCGGCAGGGTCATGGCCCTGTCCTGTTGCTTCTCGGTGTCGACTTCGCTGCCAAGGTTCCAGTAATAGGTCTTGTCAGCCTTGATCGAAATGGTCAGGACCTGGGTGTTGTTGTCCTGCGGCAAGGCTTCGCTGGAAACCTTGGGCAGATCAACTTTCACGCCCTGATTGAGCATCGGCGCGGTCACCATGAAGATGACCAGCAGTACCAGCATCACGTCGATGTAAGGCACTACGTTCATCTCGGCAACCGGCTTGCGCTTTTTGCGAGCTCGAGCGATTAAAGCCATCTGGAAATTACCTGCTTATTCTTCGCTGGTGTGCACTTTGCGGTGCAGGATCGCCTGGAATTCATCGGCGAAGGTGTAGTAACGGCCCAGCAAGGTTTCACTGCGAGCAGCAAAACGGTTGTAAGCGATAACGGCTGGAATGGCCGCGAACAGGCCGATCGCGGTGGCGATCAGGGCTTCGGCGATACCCGGGGCAACGGTGGCCAGGGTCGCTTGCTGGGCAGTTGCCAGGCCACGGAAGGAGTTCATGATGCCCCAGACCGTACCGAACAGACCGATATACGGGCTCACGGAACCGACAGTGGCGAGGAACGGCAGGCTCTGCTCGAGCTTTTCTTCTTCACGGGAAATGGCCACGCGCATGGCACGGGCCACGCCTTCCATGACCGCCTCGGGATCGACCCCAGGCTGCTGGCGCAGACGGGAGAATTCCTTGAAGCCGGCGCGGAAGATCTGCTCGACACCGGAATCCGGGTCCGGGTTGCTACCCGCCTGACGGTAGAGTTTGGACAGGTCGATACCCGACCAGAAGCGCTCTTCGAAGCTCTCCAGGGCGCGTCGACCGGCGCGCAGCAGATTGCTGCGCTGAAAGATCATGATCCATGAGGTCACCGATGCGGCTACCAGGGTCAGCATTACCAGTTGCACCACGATACTGGCATTGCTGACCAGGCTCCACATGGAGGAATGGTCGACGACGTTAGCTTCCACGCTTTATCTCCTGCTTTGAGTGTGTACCCGCGCCGCTCACGGCGGCAAAGGCCGCTCGTAGAGCTTCGGGAATGGCCCGGGGTTTCAAACTTTCAGTGCGCACACAGGCCACCAGAAACTGCCCTTCGCAGAGCAGTGCATCATCCGTGGCCCGCCTGACCTGCTGCTTGAAGCGCAGGCTGGCACGGTTCAATTCGATTACTTCAGCGCTTACCAGCAGCTCGTCGTCCAGTCGCGCCGGCGCGTGGTAGCGCGCTTCGCTGGAATGCACGACGAACAACAGGTCCTCACCGGCAAGCTTGGATTGGGCAAAGCCCAGCTCTCGTAGCCGCTCGGTTCGAGCCCGTTCCATAAACTTGAGGTAATTGACGTAATACACGATGCCGCCCGCATCGGTGTCCTCGTAATAAACGCGACAACGATGTGCGAAAGGCTCAAGCCCGTTTTGCGCGCGCATACTCTAGTGCTTACTCCTCGGGTTGCCAATCCGGCCAGGCAACTGTTTTTCAATGTTCTGCGGCTTTCGCGCAAAAGTACGGTCCTGGGACCACACATTGCCCGAAAAAATCAGCCCGCAAAGTTAATTAATCGTCCACGGCATCAAGGAACTCGTCTACCACGGGCATTTCGCCCAATCGTGACGGAATGTTTAATCCGAAATGCAGGTACGCATGCCGGGTCACTACCCGCCCCCGCGGCGTACGCATGATGTAGCCCTGCTGGATCAGGTACGGCTCCAGCACGTCTTCAATGGTGTGACGTTCTTCGCTGATCGCCGCGGCCAGACTATCCACCCCCACCGGCCCACCATCGAACTTCTCGATCATGGTCAGCAGCAGACGTCGGTCCTGGTGATCGAAGCCACGCTCGTCGACATCCAGCAGGTTCAGGGCCAGGTCGGCAATCGGCTTGGTGATGTGGCCTTTGGCGCGCACTTCGGCGAAATCCCTTACCCGGCGCAGCAGACGGTTGGCGATCCGCGGCGTGCCACGGGCGCGGCGAGCGATTTCGAAGGCGCCCTCCGGGTCGAGCGGCAGGCCGAGGATGTTCGCCGAACGACTGACAATCGTCGAGAGGTCGGCGGTGCTGTAGAACTCCAGGCGCTGGACGATACCGAAACGGTCACGCAACGGGTTCGTCAGCATCCCCGCCCGGGTGGTCGCACCGACCAGGGTGAACGGTGGCAGATCGAGCTTGATCGACCGCGCGGCCGGCCCTTCGCCGATCATGATGTCGAGTTGGAAATCCTCCATGGCCGGGTACAGCACTTCCTCGACAATCGGCGACAGGCGATGGATTTCATCGATGAACAGCACGTCGTGGGGCTCAAGGTTGGTCAGCAGTGCCGCCAGGTCACCTGGACGCTCGAGGACCGGGCCTGAGGTGCTCTTGATCGACACGCCCATTTCCTGGGCGATGATATTGGCCAGGGTGGTCTTGCCCAGGCCCGGCGGGCCGAAGATCAACGTGTGGTCCAGGGACTCGTTACGCCCGCGGGCAGCCTGGATGAACAACTCCATTTGCTCGCGAACGGTCGGCTGGCCAATGTACTCGGCCAGGCTGACGGGGCGTATCGCCCGGTCCTGGACTTCCTCGCGATCACGGGGGGCACCCGTGGCGGCGATCAGACGGTCAGCTTCAATCACTTAGATCATTCCCTTCAGGGCACGACGAATCAGGTCTTCGCTGCTCAAGCCTTTCTCCTTGATCGCGGAAATCGCCTTGCTGGCTTCCTGTGGCTTGTAGCCCAGGGAGATCAGCGCGCTGACCGCGTCGTTTTCGGCGCTGTTGACGGGCGCTGGCCCGTCCGGCTGGTTCGGCACCAGGGCAAACATGGCCGGCACGGTTTCCCAGGCCTTGAAGCGATCCTTGAGCTCAACCAGCAGGCGCTCGGCGGTTTTCTTGCCCACGCCCGGCACCTTGGTCAGCGCCGAGGTATCCTGGGACTGCACGCAACGCACCAGCTCGTCGACTTCCAGGCTCGACATCAGGGCCAGGGCCAGTTTCGGTCCTACACCATTGAGACGGATCAGTTCGCGAAAAAAGTCTCGCTCCCGCTTGCCGACGAAGCCATAGAGTAACTGCGCGTCTTCGCGTACGACCAGATGGGTGTGCAGCGTCAGCGGTTCACCGACCGACGGCAGGCGATAAAGCGTGGTCATGGGCACTTCAAGCTCATACCCCAGGCCATTTACATCCAGAATCAGGTGCGGCGGCTGTTTCTCAGCCAGTGTGCCGCGTAAGCGTCCAATCACGTTACAGATCCTTGAGCGTTGGCCAGCCCTGGGCCAGCGACTGAGAGAACAAGGGTTTTGCGCCGACAACCCAGGCGCATCACCCTCATTCCAGAAAAATGATTGCTGATGCTATCAGAGACGCAGGCGCCCGCCACGACTGCGTGCGGCGCCCAGGCCATGGGGCAACAGGCTGGAGCGGGTGTGCGCATGGCAAATGGCAATGGCCAGGGCGTCGGAGGCATCGATTTGCGGTTTGCTGGTCAGCTTGAGCATGTGCATGACCATCATTTGTACCTGCTCTTTGTTGGCCGCGCCGGTGCCGACGACCGCCTGCTTGACCTGGGTGGCCGTGTACTCGGCGATCTCCAGGCTTTCTTCCGCGCCAGCCACTATGGCCGCGCCACGGGCCTGCCCCAGCTTCAGGGCGGAGTCGGCATTGCGCGCCATGAACACCTTCTCGATGCCCATGGTGACAGGATGGTAGGTCTGAATGATCTCACGCACGCCGCGGTAGACAATCTGCAGGCGCTCATGCAACTCGCCGGCACCGGTACGGATGCAGCCGGAGGCCACGTACTCGCAGCCACGTCCGGTATCGCGTACCACGCCATAACCGGTAATGCGCGAACCGGGGTCGATACCAAGAATTAAAGTCATAACGCCTATAACGCTGATGCGAGTATCCGAGGAAATTGTAGGAGCTGGCTTGCCAGCGAAGGCGGCCTCAAGACTTGCAAAAGTTCAAGGGCCTCTTCGCTGGCAAGCCAGCTCCTACAATGAGGGCGTAGCATTCAGCTTAGTTGTGCGGCGACCGACTCTGGAATGTCCGCATTGGAGTAGACGTTCTGCACATCATCCAGGTCTTCGAGCATGTCGATCAGCTTGAGAACTTTCTCGGCGCCTTCCAGGTCCAGCTCGGCGCTGGTGGTCGGCAGCATGACGATTTCCGCGTCATCGCCCTTGAACCCAGCCGCTTCCAGCGCGTTGCGCACCGCGTAGAATCCGGTGAACGAGGTGAACACGTCGATAGAGCCGTCTTCGTGGCTGACCACGTCATCGGCGTCGGCTTCCAGGGCCGCTTCGGTCAAGGCATCTTCATCGACGCCTGGCGCAAAGCTGATTTGCCCCTTGCGTTCGAAAAGATAGGCCACAGAACCGTCGGTGCCGAGGTTGCCGCCACACTTGCTGAACGCATGGCGAACTGCCGCCGCGGTACGGTTGCGGTTGTCGGTCATGCACTCGACCATCACCGCCACGCCGCCGGGGCCGTAACCTTCGTAGGTCAGCTCTTCGACGTTGTCGGCTTCGGTCGCACCGGCGCCACGGGCAATGGCGCGATCGATGATGTCGCGGCTCATGTTCGCCCCAAGGGCCTTGTCCAGCGCCAGGCGCAGACGCGGATTCGAGCCCGGCTCGCCACCACCCTGACGGGCCGCGACGGTCAGCTCACGAATCCACTTGGTGAAGATCTTGCCTCTCTTGGCATCCTGACGTTCTTTGCGGTGCTTGATGTTCGCCCACTTGGAATGACCTGCCATAACTCGCTCCGAATTCTCTTTGAAACATTGCCCGCCACGCTGCATCGCGCCGGCCGGCAAACAAAAATCTTGAACTGCTTTATGTATGAAGAAAGGGCGCATCCGCAGATGCGCCCTTCTGAGCCTTACTCAGCCTTGGGCGTTTCGCGCAAACGAATGTGCAGTTCGCGCAATGCCTTGGCATCGACCTGGCCCGGCGCCTGAGTCATGACGTCCGCCGCGCTCTGGGTTTTCGGGAAGGCGATCACTTCACGGATCGACTGGGCGCCGGTCATCAGCATCACCAGACGGTCGAGACCGAAAGCCAGGCCACCGTGCGGCGGCGCACCGTATTTCAGGGCGTCGAGCAGGAAGCCGAATTTCTCTTCCTGTTCCGCTTCGTTGATGCCCAACAGACGGAACACCGACTGCTGCATCTCTTTACGGTGGATACGGATCGAACCGCCACCCAGCTCGGTACCGTTCAAGACCATGTCGTAGGCGCGGGACAGAGCGCCAGCCGGGTTGGCTTCCAGCTCTGCCGGGGTGCACTTCGGCGCGGTGAACGGGTGGTGCAAGGCGGTGAAGCTGCCGTCGTCGTTTTCTTCGAACATCGGGAAGTCGACGACCCACATTGGCGCCCACTTGCAGGTCAGCAGCTCCAGGTCGTGGCCCAGCTTGATCCGCAGCGCGCCCAGGGCTTCGCTGACGATCTTGGCTTTGTCGGCACCGAAGAACACGATATCGCCGTCGACCGCACCGACGCGATCGAGGATCACGTTGAGGTTGGCCTCAGGAATGTTCTTCACGATTGGCGACTGCAGGCCCTCGACGCCTTTGGCGCGCTCGTTGACCTTGATGTACGCCAGGCCCTTGGCACCGTAGATGCCGACGAACTTGGTGTAATCGTCGATCTGCTTGCGCGGCATGCTCGCCCCGCCTGGAACGCGCAGGGCGGCAATGCGGCATTTAGGGTCGTTGGCCGGGCCGCTGAACACCTTGAAGTCGACTTCCTTGAGCTGGTCGGCAACGTCGACCAGTTCCAGCGGGTTACGCAGGTCCGGCTTGTCGGAACCGTAGCGGCGCATGGCCTCTTCGAAGGTCATGTGCGGGAACTCGCCGAATTCCAGGCCCAGCACTTCCTTGAACAGGTTGCGGATCATTTGCTCGGTCAGGCCCATGATCTCTTTTTCATCGAGGAAGCTGGTCTCGATGTCGATCTGGGTGAATTCCGGCTGGCGATCGGCACGCAGGTCTTCGTCGCGGAAGCACTTGGCGATCTGGTAGTAACGGTCGAAACCGGCGACCATCAGCAGTTGCTTGAACAGCTGCGGCGATTGCGGCAAGGCGAAGAACGAGCCGGCGTGGGTACGGCTAGGGACCAGGTAGTCGCGAGCACCTTCAGGGGTGGCACGGGTCAGGATCGGCGTTTCGACGTCGAGGAAGCCGTTCTCGTCGAGGAAGCGACGGATGCTGGTGGTCATGCGCGAACGCAGGCGCAGCTTTTCGGCCATTTCCGGACGACGCAGGTCGAGGAAGCGATAGCGCAGGCGGGTTTCTTCGCCGACGTCGGAGAACTCGTTCAGCGGGAACGGCGGGGTTTCCGACTCATTCAGCACTTCCAGTTCATAGCCCAGGACTTCGATCATGCCAGACGCCATGTTGGCGTTGGTGGCACCGGCCGGACGCAGGCGAACCTTGCCGGTGATCTTCACGACGTACTCGCTGCGCACGCGATCGGCGGCGGCAAAGGATTCAGCGCGGTCCGGATCGAACACCACTTGGGCCAGACCGTCACGATCACGGATATCGAGGAAAATCACCCCACCGTGGTCACGACGACGGTGGACCCATCCGCAAAGGGTAATTTCCTGGCCTTCCAGGCTTTCGTTCAGTTGGCCGCAATAATGGCTGCGCATCATGGTAGTGGTTTCACTTCTCGTAATTCGACATTCGGTTGGAGAGCTCGCGTCGATCCGCTGACGGAAGACGCAAGAACTCGCGCGTGTGGTTCAACTCAGGTCCGCAACCCTAGTCAGCTTTGTCGCCGCCGGCCAGGTTCTTCTTGGAACCGGTCTTGAAATCGGTCTCGTACCAGCCGGTGCCGCTGAGGCGGAAACCTGGCATGGACAGCATCTTCTTAAGCTCTGGCGCCTGGCACGCAGGGCAGTCGACCAACGGTGCATCGCTGATCTTTTGAATGGCTTCCAACTGATGACCACAGGAAGCACATTGGTAATCGTACATCGGCATGGGGGTTGTCTCGGCGATCAGATTGCTACCGCGCACGCTGGGTTTTGCGGCAAAGAGCGGGATTATATCCATTAAATGCAGCCTGTGCAGCCGTAAGACTGCACAGATCGACACGTTGCTCCTTCATTCATCCGGTTCAAGCCATGACCGGGTAACGCCCTTCCTTGCGGCTGTGGACAACACAGACCACCCGCACCAGCCCGCTGAAATTTCTCACCCCACCATGACGCAAATGCACTTCGCGATCGACATGGGACAGCAGCGCGCTGACCGAACAGCAATTGACCCTGGCCATGTCGCCCAAGATATCCCAATACACCTGTTCAAGCCGCAAACAGGTGGCAAAGCCATTCAATCGCACCGATCGCGATTGCGGCCGGGCCAGTCCCATATCGAACTCACTGACAAATGGGTCGATTCTTATATCCCTGGCCGAACCGATCCGCCCATCGTCTCTTGCGCCTTCATATTGCATATCGCTGACACTCCTTTGCCATGTGCGGTTTCCATAAAAGCAATTGCATGCCTATAAAAACGTGAGGGCAAAGTTATAGCCAGATGACTTTAGGACCGTCCGCGTAGGATAAGCCAACAACTGAAGGCGGATAAGGGAGAGGGTCCTAGTCGAGCGCTTTTCCCACAGCTACAAGCGAAAAATCGCTCAATCGACAGGGCGTCTATCCGAAGAAAGGCAGCGCGCGAACAACAGTGCCATCCACGCGCTGGCGTATCACTGATCCAGCAGTGCGCGGAGCATCCACGCGGTTTTCTCGTGGACCTGCATGCGCTGGGTCAGCAGGTCAGCCGTAGGTTCGTCGCTGACCTTATCCAGCAGCGGGAAGATCCCCCGGGCGGTACGCGTGACAGCCTCCTGGCCCGCCACCAGTTGCCTGATCATGTCTTCGGCAGCAGGCACACCCTCTTCTTCCTTGATTGAGGACAGGCGCGCATAAACGGAATAGGCACCCGGCGCCGGAAATCCGAGCGCGCGAATGCGCTCGGCAATCGAATCGACCGCCAAAGCCAACTCGTTGTATTGCTCCTCGAACATCAAATGCAGGGTGCGGAACATGGGACCCGTCACGTTCCAATGGAAGTTATGGGTCTTCAGGTAAAGCACATAGGTGTCCGACAGCAGCCGCGAAAGTCCGTCGACGATGGACTTGCGGTCCTCTTCACTGATACCGATATCGATTGCCATGTTTTTCCCCTAAAGGTGATGAAGTTCATCCAACAGGTGCAGGACCACTCTAGCAAGCCTGTCGCCAGGCTGCAGCCCGGAGGTCCTGCCATGCGCCGGCAAGAGGCCCCGATGCACCGCTGGACTCCTTGATTTGAGTAGGCTGCAGCTTTGCTGTTAAATAGGCAGCGTGTCGTCAGTGCCTATTTTTTCGGGCGCGGCGCATAGGCTGATACCGGGTACGTGTCCACCGCCTCTTATTTATTCCGAAGCGAACCGTGCGCCATCAGCTCTTCCTTGTGAGCTGTCTTAACGTGAGTTAATCAAAATGTTGAAAATCGTCCACCTGCTGATAGGCGCAGCGGCTTTGCTGCTGTCCTTCATCCCTAGCCTGCGATCCGAAGCCTTACCGTACCTGCAACAACCCGAAGCGCTTTACCTGGCCTTTTTCGGCCTGCTCAACCTGACGCTTGCCCCGGTTATCCCTTACTGGAACAAAGGCCCGCGCCATCAACTGCAGAATCTGGTCAGCGCCCTGCTGGTGCTGGCTGTCGCACTGCAAACCGTGACACTGATCGCGGAGATGCCGGTCATTGCCGGTCAGCCTGCCGTGCTGTTCAGCCTGGTCGCAGCCTTTATCGCTGTTGCCCTGCACCTGGCCATCAGCTTCTACAAATCGTCACCGGCCGCCGCTTCGCCAAGCTATGACATGAGCAACCGCGATACCGGGACCGTCAAGTGGTTCAACACCTCCAAAGGCTTCGGCTTTATTTCCCGCGACTCCGGCGATGATATTTTCGTGCACTTCCGGGCCATTCGCGGTGAAGGCCATCGCGTTCTGGTCGAAGGTCAGCGCGTCGAGTTCTCCGTCATGAATCGTGACAAAGGCCTGCAAGCCGAAGACGTCATCGCCGCCCTGCCGCGTCGCTGATAGAAAGGCAATAAAAAAACCGCGAACATGTTCGCGGTTTTTTATTGCCTGCACTTTCAGTTAAAGGGCCGCGGCGCTCAATAATGCGGTGGCGGCGCTTCTTCTTCAAAAGACTCGAACTGGCCGACCATTTCCTCTTGCCGCTTGAGCAGCGCGGCCATCTGCAGCTGCAGGCGTTCGACCACCCGCTGCTGCGCCACCAGGACATCATTCAATGCCTGGATGGTGTCATCCTGAAACGCCAGTCGGCTTTCAAGGTCGGTTACGCGCTCTTCGAGGCTCATGGCTCAACCCTCCAAAAACTTGAAATCATCGGTCAACACCAGGCGCAGCCGTTCGCGAATCGCCGCGACCTGCTCTGCACTGTAGGGCCTGGCCGGATGCTTGCCCCAGACCGGCGCCGGCCAGGCCGCGTCTTCACGCTTGCGCACGATCACATGCATGTGCAACTGGCTGACCACGTTGCCCAGGGCAGCGACGTTCAGCTTGTCCGCGTCGAACGAGTCCTTGAGCAGCTCTGACAACGCGGTCGTTTCCTGCCACAGCTGCTGCTGATCGGCGACACTCAACTGAAATATCTCACTGATATCGTCCCTGCGTGGCACCAGGATGAACCAGGGGTAGTTCGAGTCATTGGACAACAGCAACCGACAAAGCGGGAAATCACCGATCGGTAGTGTGTCTTGTTGAAGTCGTGGATCTAAAGCGAACACTGCGCGTACTCCCGTCAGGTCATCATTTTTCAGCTTAGCGCCCATCCAGAGAGATCGTACGCCAGGCCACCGGACGGCAGCATACCCTGCCGGCTTCACGGCGAACCACTGCCTGGACCACTCGAGGACCTACAAAGGGCTCAAGCCCGCCCCGAGATGAGACATTTTCTGCGAAAACGCACCAACACCGAACCAGACAGCTGATAAAAAACGCCGAAATGACCAGAAAACCAAGGCCTGTTCACGCCACGCAAATTGCCCGACTGTGTGAATTCAGCACAGTCATAAAAATTTTTTGCACCAAAACCGCACAGCGCGTCTACGCTGAGTGCTTCGCATATCCGCCAATTACTCACTGGCGGGGTGAACCGGTAACGCTTTTGCATGTCAGGCGACTCAACAGGAGGCTGAAACACGATGCCAACCATGGCGTCAAGCCCGAAGAAAAGAAGCATGAACCCCCCGGTTTCATGAGGTTTTTACCGCATCAGGCAGCCTGTCAGAAAAAAACATCGGTGGAGTTCTGATTTGTGCACGCTTGTTGCATTGTTACCCACATCGTCTATAAGGCACCGCGGGAAGCGGGCAGCCTGAAGACCAAAAAAACAGTGGCAGGGTAGCCCGATGGAGATTCAAACGTTTCACCAGGGACTCTTTTTATCGATGCGCCAGCCCAGAAAAACAGCATTAAAAGTTGTCAGTCCGGTTGCATCGGGGCTGTAAATTTGCGACATCTAGCTAGCCGTTTACGACAGGGTCGTAAAGAAGCTGAAAGGTTAGATGCGCAAGTATCGCCAACATTGTCGGCGTGATATAAGTTTGCGCCGACACAAAAAGAAAGAGCCGCCCAGATAATAAAACAGGTGGAGCGGCAGTACTCTTCTAAAAACCAAAGGAGCAAATCACGATGCGCGTGATGAAGTGGAGCATGATCGCACTGGCTGTTGCAGCAGGCACCTCGCAGTTCGCAATGGCGTCCTCCCAGGACGAATCCAAGGGTTTCCTGGAAGATTCGAGCCTGAAACTCAAAACCCGTTTTGAGTACATGAACCGCGACTACAAGAATGGTGCAAGCAACCCTAGTTCCGGTACTGCCGGCTACCGTCAGGATTCCGGTCTGAGCCAATTGCTCACCTACGAATCGGGCTTCACTCAAGGTATTGTTGGTTTCGGCCTCGACGCCATGGCCATGGGTTCGGTCAAAACGGACGGCGGCTCGGGCAAGCGCGGTAACGGCCTGTTCGCCAACGACAGCGAAGGCAACCCGGAAAAATCCCAGGGCAAGGTAGGCGGTGCAGTGAAACTGCGTCTGTCCGACACCACCCTGAAATATGGCCAGCAATTCGTTGCCAGCCCTGTATTCGCTACTGACGACAGCCGTCTGCTGCCAGAAGTCGCTACCGGTACCCTGCTGACTTCCAAGGAAATCAAAGGCCTGGAAGTGAGCGCTGGTCGCTTCACCGCGCTGAGCAAGCAAACCGGTATGGCCCGTGACAGCATCGGCGGCCTGCCAGATGAAGACGGTTTCCACTCCAAAGGCCTGAGCGACGGCATCAACATCTTCGGTGCCAGCTACGCCTTCACCGACAACTTCACCGCTGCCGTGGCTGCGTCGGATGCTGAAGAGTACTTCAAGAAGTACTACGTCAACATGAACCTGACCGTGCCGATCAACGACGACCAGTCGCTGAACTTCGACCTCAACGGTTACAAAACCAAGGGCGACAAGCGCGGCGACCTGGTTGACGCCATTGGCGACGGCACCCTGGGCGTGGACAACAACCTGTGGTCCCTGGCAGCTGCCTACAGCCTGGGCGCTCACAAGTTCACCCTGGCCTACCAGCAGTCCAGCGGCGACAACGCTTACTACTACGGCGTTGACGGCAACAGCACCATCTTCGTATCCAACTCCATTCAGATCTCCGACTTCGTGGGCCGCGAGGAGAAATCCTACCAAGCTCGCTACGACCTGAACATGGCGACCTACGGCGTTCCTGGCCTGAGCTTCATGACCCGTTACGTAATGGGTGACAACATCAAGACCAACGGTCTGGGTGAAGGTAAGGAAAACGAGTGGAACCTGGAGTCCAAGTACGTCGTACAGGAAGGTCCAGCAAAAGACCTGTCGTTCCGTGCGCGTTTCGCCAACTACCGTTCGAACGGTGCGTACAGTGGCTACTCGTCTGACGTCTACGACACCCGTCTGATCATCGAGTACCCGCTGAGCATCCTGTAATCAGGGTGTAACACCGCAACTCTGTAGATCAAAAACCGCTCACCTCTTCCGGTGGGCGGTTTTTTTATGCCTGCCACATAACAAACACTGCAGCAAGCAACTTGCGAGCATAACGTTAATACTTTTTTCAATGAACCGATCAATAGTCACAAAAAAACCCAAGAGACTATAAGCCTCTTGGGTTTACGCAGTAACAAATAGACTTACTGTACCGACGCTTCCTGAACCACGCGAACTACACGCTGGGGAAATGGAATGTCAATACCCGCCGTCTTCAAACGATCACGGGACTGTTCGTTAAACATGAACATCACGTCCCAGTAATCCGCTGTTTTCACCCAGACCCGCAGGGAAACAGTGATCGAACTGTCACCCAGGGTCGAAATCACTGCCTGAGGCTCCGGATCGGCCAACACTCGCGGATCCTTGGCCAGCTCGAGCAAGACTTCACGGGCCTTTTGCAAATCCGCTTCGTAATCGACACCCACATCAAACACCACCTTGCGGGTCGGTTGACGGTTGGTGTTGGTGATGATGCCGTTAGACAGGTTGCCGTTAGGCACGATGATGGTCTTGTTGTCGCCGGTGCGCAGCACGGTATGGAAGATCTGGATGCTGTCGACGGTGCCGGCAACCCCCTGGGCTTCGATCCAGTCACCGATACGGAACGGACGGAACAGCAAGATCAGCACACCGCCGGCGAAGTTCGCCAGGCTGCCCTGCAACGCCAGGCCGATGGCCAGGCCTGCCGCACCGATCGCCGCCACGAACGAGGTGGTTTCCACACCGATCATCGACGCCACGCTGACAACCAGCAGGATCTTGAGAATGATGTTCGCCAGGCTGCTGATAAACCCTTGCAGGGCAAGGTCAGCATTACGCAGGGCGATCAGGCCGCCGAGCTTTTGCGTGACCTTGTTGATCAGCCACCAGCCGATAGCCAGGGTGATCACCGCCAAGAGCACACGGCTGCCGTATTCCATGATCATCGGGATCCAGGACTGCGACACCCTGACCAGGTTGTCTACTTCAGCATTCAAATCCATCTTGGTTCTCCTGATGTGCGGCTACGCGGCACACGAAAAATAAAGCGGCAGAAAGACCGAACCCTATCCGGATCAATCGTTTCTGCCGTTGCTTGGGCCTCGGACGCCGAAAACGCCAAGAGGTTCCCGCCCAAAGTCAGTCGCGGAAGTTGTTGAACTGCAGCGGCATGCCGAATTCCTTGGCGCGCAACACAGCGATGGCTTCCTGCAGGTCGTCACGCTTCTTGCCGGTGATGCGCACTTGCTCGCCCTGGATGGCCGCCTGGACCTTGAGCTTGGCGTCCTTGACGTGAGCGACGATTTTCTTCGCCAGCTCCTTGTCGATGCCTTCCTTGAGCACAGCGTCCTGCTTCATCAACTTGCCCGATGCGAACGCGTCCTTGACCTCAAGGCACTGCACATCGATCTTGCGCTTGACCAGGGCCAGCTTGAGGATCTCAATCATCGCTTCGAGCTGGAAATCCGCTTCGGCGGTCAGGTTGACGGTCAGGTCCTTTTCCTTGAACTCGAAGCTGCCTTTGCCTTTCAGGTCATAACGACGATCGAGTTCCTTGACGGCGTTCTCGACCGCGTTGGTGACTTCGTGTTTGTCCAGTTCGGATACCACGTCGAACGACGGCATGTAATCTCTCCAATAAATAGGGCACGCTCAATCAAGAGGGAGCACGCCTGGCTTGCGGTTAAAATCCGCGCTGATTATAACGGGTCTTTCCCATCATTCACTGCGAGCCTCCCATGCGCGCCTCAAACAGAGCAAAAAGCTGATGTCCACCACCTGGCATGTTCTAGGCGCCGGTAGCCTCGGTACGTTGTGGGCCACCCGTCTGGCGCGGGCCGCAGTACCGGTGCGACTGATCCTGCGTGACGCGGCGCGGTTGCAGGCGTACGAGGCGGCAGGCGGCTTGACCCTGGTCGAACAGGGCCAGGCACAGCTCTACCCGGTGAGCGCCGAAACGGCGGACAGTACCACCCCGATCCATCGCCTGCTGGTCGCCTGCAAGGCCTATGACGCGGACCAGGCCGTGGCACAACTGGCGCCCCGCCTGGCGCCCGGCGCCGAGCTGATCCTGTTGCAGAACGGCCTCGGCAGCCAGGACGCCGTGGCGGCGCAAGTGCCGCAGGCGCGCTGCATTTACGCCTCAAGCACGGAAGGCGCCTTTCGCGACGGTGACTGGCGCGTGGTCTTCGCCGGGCACGGGTTCACCTGGCTGGGCGATGCCGGGCATCCCGTCGCACCGATCTGGCTGGACGACCTCGACGCCGCGGGCATTCCCCATGAGTGGAGCACCGAAATCCTCACCCGGTTGTGGCGCAAACTGGCACTCAACTGCGCGATCAATCCGTTGACGGTCCTGCACGATTGCCGCAATGGCGGATTGCAGGAGCACCACTGTGAGGTCGCCACCCTGTGTGGCGAACTGATCGAGCTGCTTGAGCGTTGCGGCCAGCCGGCAGCTGCGGAAAACCTGCAACAGGAGGTTGAACGGGTGATTCACGCGACCGCCGCCAACTACTCCTCGATGTACCAGGACGTCAGCAACCGGCGCCGCACTGAAATCAGTTACCTGCTGGGGCATGCCTGTAAAGTCGCCGCCCGGCATCAACTGAACCTGCCGCACCTCAATCAGCTTGAGTCGAGGTTGATCGCACGCCTGCACAGCCTTGGATTGCCCAGCGACTGAGCAGCGGCTACGCTGGCCACTTGTTCCTTTGCAGCGATAAACCTGATGCCATTGCGCCAGCGTCTTGAAAACCTCCCTGTCGGCCAGAAACTGCTGGCCGCCCTGTTGGTGCTGTTGACCACCGTCCTGCTGGTTGCCAACCTGACCTTTATCAGCGCCGCGTACTACATCTCCCAGGAAAGCATGGCGCCCCAGGCTCTGCAGACCATCGGCCGGCTGGTCTCCAACCCGAGCCTGGTGTCCGAAGCGCTGCAGTCACCAGAAAGCGCCCAGCGCCTGCTCGATGAGCTCGACAGCTATTCCCCGCTGCGGGCTGCGGCCCTGTATGACGGCAAGGGCGAGCGCCTGGCGCAGTTGCAACACGGCGATCACCTGAGCCTGCCCAAGCGTTACCGGCACATCGAATCCTGGCAGGTCACCGAGTTTCGCAGCAACCAGGTCATCACCCTACCCCGCCCCGGCAGCGCACCCGGCCACCTTTTGCTGGTGGCCAGCAGCGAACTGCCCATGGCGTTCTATACCGGCACCCTGACCGCCAGCCTGGGCATCCTGATTTTCAGCGTGCTGCTGTGGCTGATCATCGCGCGGCAGATCAAACGCCTGATTACCCAGCCGATTCATCAGCTGGAAGAACTGTCACGACAAGTGACCCGGGAAGAGAACTACGCCCTGCGAGCCTCCCGGGGCAACCACGATGAAATCGGCAGCCTGGCCGAAGCGTTCAACACCATGCTCTCGCGGATCGAGGCGCGGGAGCAGCAACTCAAGCGCGCCCGTGACGACTCCCAGGCCGCCTATGACCAGGCCCAGGGCCTGGCGGAAGAAACCCGTCACACCAATCGCAAGCTGGAACTGGAGGTCCAGGTACGCAGCAAGATCGAGAAAAAACTCACGGGGTTCCAGAATTACCTCAACAGCATCATCGACTCCATGCCTTCGGCGCTGATCGCCCTCGACGAACAGCTCTACGTGACGCAGTGGAACCAGGAAGCCAGCGCCCTTTCCGGCACGCGACTGGACGAAGCCTTGAACCAGCCTATCTTCCTCGCCTTCGAACCGCTCAAGCCTTTCCTGCCGCAGCTCAAGCAAACCGTCGAGCAGCACACGGTGGCCAAGATCGAGCGCGTGACCTGGGTCAAGGACGATGAACCGCGCCACTACGCCCTGACCTTTTATCCGCTGATGGGGGGTGCCGGGCGAGGCGTGGTGATCCGCATCGACGACATCACCCAGCGCCTGTCCCTTGAGGAAATGATGGTGCAGTCGGAGAAAATGCTTTCCGTCGGTGGCCTCGCCGCCGGCATGGCCCACGAAATCAACAACCCGCTCGGCGCGATTCTGCACAACGTACAGAATATCCGTCGCCGCCTGTCCCCCGAACTGCCGAAGAACCTGGAACAGGCCGAGCAAGTCGGCATCGAGCTGTCGACCGTCAACCAGTACCTGCAAGCGCGGGAAGTACCGCAGCTGCTCGACGGCATCCAGCAGGCCGGTGCACGGGCGGCGAAAATCGTCACGCACATGCTCAGTTTCAGTCGCCGCAGCACCCGACAAATGGCCCCGTGCGACCTGCCGGCGCTGATCGATCAGGCGGTGGAAATCGCCGGAAACGACTTCGACCTGGCCATCGGTTTCGACTTCAAGGGCCAGGCGATCATTCGCCAGTTCGACCCGGCGCTGGGGCCTGTACCCGGTACCGCCAACGAATTGGAACAGGTGCTGCTCAACCTGCTGAAAAACGCCGCGCAAGCCATCCACTTGCGTGAAGATGACCGTGAACCGGGGCGAATCATCCTGCGCACCCGGCTCAATCCACCCTGGGCGGAAATCCAGGTCGAGGACAACGGCATCGGCATGAGCGAAAGCGTGCGCAAGCGCACCTTCGAACCGTTTTTCACCACCAAGGAAATCGGCCAGGGCACCGGCCTTGGCTTGTCGGTCTCGTACTTCATCATCACCAACAACCACAAGGGCCAGATGGAAGTGCAATCGACCCTGGGCCAAGGCACCTGCTTTACCCTGCGCCTGCCATTGGCGAGCACCCCGCTCGTCTCTCATGAACTCAACCAGCTATCGAGGTAACCATGGGCTTTCGCCTGTCGAAGATTTACACCCGCACCGGCGACAAAGGCGAAACCGGCCTGGGCGACGGTCGCCGCGTGCCCAAGGACCACCCACGGATCGAGGCCATTGGCGAGGTGGATACGCTGAACAGTCAGGTCGGCGTATTACTGGCCGGACTGGCGGCAGAAAGTGCCCGGTATCCGGGGTTGCAGGAAGTAATCGAGGTATTGGCGCCTTGTCAGCACCGGTTGTTTGACCTCGGCGGTGAGCTGGCGATGCCGGAGTATCAGGCGTTGAACGCCGGTGAAATCGAGCGCCTGGAGGCGGCGATTGATGTGTGGAATGAAGAGCTGGGGCCGCTGGAGAATTTCATTTTGCCCGGCGGTTCGATGCTGATTGCTCAAGCTCATGTCTGTCGCAGCCTGGCGCGCGGTGCCGAGCGCCGCTGTCAGCATTTGAATGCGCTTGAGCCGTTGGCCGGGGTGGGTTTGGCGTATATCAATCGGTTGTCGGATTTGTTGTTTGTGGTGGCGCGGGTGATTGCCCGGCGGCAGGGGGTTGCGGAGATTTTGTGGCAGCCGGCGGCGAAACCTGAAGTTTAGTCGGCGCCTGTCAGACCCTCATCGCCAGCAGGCTGGCTCCCACAGTGGATTTGTGGCGTACACAAAACCTGTGGGAGCTAGCCTGCTGGCGATGAGGCCCTCTGCACCAGAGGCAAATCAGGCTTCAGGCCAAAACGCCCGAATCCCCGCCACACCCTGGGCACCGGCAGCCCATGCCTTCTGAACTTCCGCCGGACCAACGCCGCCCAGCAGAAACACCGGCTTGCTGAAGCCTTCGATCAAGCTCGAAGCCTGCTCCCAGCCCAGCGGCTGCGCGCCTGGATGAGTCTGGGTCGGCTGCACCGGCGACAAGGTCACGAAGTCGACGCCCATCTCCTCGGCCAATGCCAGCTCTTCAGCGTTGTGGCACGATGCCGCCAGCCAGCGCGACGCGGGCAATGGACGACCGGCAGCGGCATACTTGCGCAACTGCGCCGAGGTGATGTGCCAACCGGCGGAAGGAAAATCCCCCAACCACTCGAACGGCCCCTTGATCATCAACTGCGCCTTGCCAGCACACAGCCCTGCCGCATCCACGGCCAGGTCGCGGTACTTGGGGTCATAACCATTCGGCGCGCGCAACTGGATCAGCTTGATACCACCCGCGATGGCTTTCTGGATACCCCGCAGCAAGGCCGGGGTTTCCAGGTCTTCCGGGGTAATCAGGTATTGCTCGGGCAAGCGGGCAGCCGCCACGATTGGCCGGTTGGCTTCAGGGAATTCGTAACCCGACAGGTCACGCGCCGACACCCAGGCCAATGGCTGACCTTCGGCGCCGTGCGGCTCGCCGGTGAACGCCGAGACTTCCCAGACATCCAGCAACACCTGTTTGTCCGGGTAATCATGGCGGACCTTGATCAGCGGGCGCGCCGCGCCGACCACAATACCCAGTTCTTCCTGCAGCTCACGGGCCAAGGCGCTTTCAACCGACTCGTCGGCCTCGACCTTGCCACCGGGAAACTCCCACAGGCCGCCTTGGTGCTGAGTGTCGGCACGCCGGGCGATAAGGATCTTGCCGCTGTCATCACGGATGACGGCGGCCGCTACGTGTACTCGTTTCACCGCTCGATTTCCTCCAGTCCGGCCTTCTGCCAGGCCTTGAAGGCTGGCCATTGGTAGATGGTTTGAACATAGGCTTCGTCAGCCTCGGGCAGCTTCACCTGATAGGTGCGCAGGCGCACGGCAATCGGTGCGAAGAATGCATCGGCCAGGGTTACGCGGCCAAACAGGTACGGACCACTTTCGGTCGCGGCGGCGCGGCACTCGGCCCACAGGGCGGACATGCGCTCGATGTCGGCCTGGACATCCGCCGGTGTCGGTGTCAGCGGTGCATCATGGCTCAAATCAAACGGCATGTTGCCGCGCATCGCGAAGAAACCGCTGTGCATCTGCGCACACGCCGAACGCGCCTGGGCGCGAGCGCCAACGTCCTTGGGCCAGAGGCCAGCGTCGGGAAACTGTTCCGCCAGGTATTCGGCAATCGCCAGGGAATCGGCGATGGTGCCATGCTCGGTCTTCAACAGCGGGACCTTGCCGGTCGGCGAGTGTTTGAGCAGGCGTTCGCGGGTGTCCGGCTGGTTCAGCTTGATCAGTTCTTCGGTGTAGGGGGCGCCGGCCAGATCAAGGGCCAGGGCGCCGCGCAGGGACCAGGAGGAAAGCAGTTTGTCGCCGATGATCAGGTGCAGGCTCATGTTCAAGCGTCCTTAAGCTAAAGGGATGCCTGTAGGAGCTGGCTTGCCAGCGATAACGGTAGCGGCCTCAACACATCTATCGGGGCAGAGGACGCCTTCGCCGGCAAGCCGGCTCCTACAGTTTCTGCAACGTTACGTACGGTACTCGGCGTTGATCTTCACGTATTCGTGGGACAGGTCGGTGGTCCAGATGGTTTCGCTGCAATCACCGCGACCCAGCTCGATACGGATGGTGATTTCTTCCTGTTGCATCACCGCCGCGCCCTGGGCTTCGGTGTAGGTCGCAGCGCGGGCGCCACGGCTGGCGATGCACACTTCACCGAGGAACACATCGATCTTGCTCACGTCCAGGTTCGGCACGCCGGCACGACCGACAGCCGCGAGGATACGACCCCAGTTCGGGTCGGACGCGAACAGTGCGGTCTTGATCAATGGCGAGTGGGCCACGGTGTAGCCAACATCCAGGCATTCCTGGTGATTGCCGCCGCCGTTGACTTCAACGGTAACGAATTTGGTCGCGCCTTCGCCATCGCGAACGATCGCCTGGGCCACTTCCATGCACACCTCGAACACCGCTTGCTTGAGCTTGGCGAACAACTCGCCTTCGGCACGGGTGATTTCCGGCAGTGCCGCCTGACCGGTGGCGATCAGCATGCAGCAGTCGTTGGTCGAGGTATCGCCGTCGATGGTGATGCGGTTGAACGACTTGTTGGCGCCGTCCAGCATAAGGTTCTGCAACACATCGCGGGCGACCTTGGCGTCGGTAGCGATGTAACCGAGCATGGTTGCCATGTTGGGACGAATCATGCCCGCGCCCTTGCTGATGCCGGTGACGGTGATGGTCACGCCGTCATGCTGGAACTGGCGGCTGGCACCCTTTGGCAGGGTGTCGGTGGTCATGATGCCGGTGGCGGCAGCTTCCCAGTTGTTCTCCGACAGATCGTCGAGGGCGGCTTGCAGTGCGCCTTCGATTTTCTCGACCGGCAGTGGTTCGCCGATTACCCCGGTGGAGTACGGCAGCACCAGGCTGGCATCGACACCGGTCAGCTCGGCCAGTTTGGCGCAAGTACGCTCGGCCGCGGCCAGGCCCGGCTCACCGGTACCGGCGTTGGCATTGCCGGTATTGGTCAACAGGTAACGCACCGGGCCTTGCACGCGCTGCTTCGCCAGGATCACCGGGGCTGCGCAGAAGGCGTTCAGGGTGAATACGCCCGCCACCGTGGAGCCTTCGGCACAACGCATGACCACAACATCCTTGCGCCCCGGGCGCTTGATACCGGCCGAGGCGATACCGAGTTCAAAACCGGCAACCGGGTGCAACGTTGGCAAAGGACCAAGACCAACAGCCATGAATGCGTTCCTCTATAGATGATGTCTGCACCGCTTCAGCAAAAGCGGGGGGGTGAAATGGCAAAACGCCGCGACGGCATGAGCCGGTCGCGGCGCGGGTATTTCAGCGTATGAAACGGGGGTTACTGGATCTGCCCGTGGCAATGCTTGAATTTCTTGCCCGAACCGCAGTAGCACAGCTCGTTACGGCCCAGCTTCTGCTCGTTGCGAACCGGGGCGGTGGCCAGAGCCACATCGACCTCTTCACCCACCTGCTCCGGCTGCTCCAGGCCAGGGGCCTCTTCATGCAGGAACTGCATGCGAGCGGCCAGTGCTTCGGCTTCCTGACGCAGGCGCTGCTCTTCTTCGATCGGATCTTCGCGACGAACCTGAACGTGCGACAGCACACGGATCGAGTCGCGCTTGATCGAATCCAGCAGCTCGGAGAACAGCGTGAACGACTCGCGCTTGTACTCCTGCTTCGGGTTCTTCTGCGCATAACCACGCAGGTGGATGCCGTGGCGCAGGTGATCCATGGTCGACAGGTGGTCTTTCCACAGGTCGTCCAGCACGCGCAGAACGATTTGCTTCTCGAAGGTGCGCAGCGCTTCGGCGCCTGCCTGGTCTTCTTTCTCGTTGTACGCGGCGATCAGCTCCTGCATCAGTTTCTCGCGCAGGGTTTCCTCGTACAGGTGATCGTCTTCGTCGAGCCACTGCTGGATCGGCAGTTTCACGCCGAAATCGCTTTCCAGGGCCGCTTCCAGACCCGCCACGTCCCACTGCTCTGGCAGCGATTGCGGTGGAATGTGTGCGCTGACGGTAGCGTTGAGCACGTCCTGACGGAAGTCGGCAATGGTTTCACCGATGTTGTCAGCGGCCAGCAACGTGTTACGCATGTGATAGATCACTTTACGCTGTTCGTTGTTGACGTCGTCGAACTCGAGCAGTTGCTTGCGAATGTCGAAGTTGCGGCCTTCGACCTTGCGCTGGGCCTTTTCGATGGCGTTCGTCACCATGCGGTGCTCGATCGCTTCGCCAGGCTGCATGCCCAGGGCCTTCATGAAGTTCTTCACCCGGTCAGAGGCGAAGATGCGCATCAGGCTGTCTTCCAGCGACAGGTAGAAACGGCTGGAACCGGCGTCGCCCTGACGACCGGCACGACCACGCAACTGGTTGTCGATACGGCGCGATTCGTGACGCTCGGACGCGATCACCTGCAAACCACCCGATTCGAGCACCTGCTGGTGACGTTTCTGCCAGTCGGCCTTGATCTGGGCAATCTGCTCAGGGGTCGGGTTTTCCAGGGTCGCGACTTCCACTTCCCAGTTGCCGCCCAACAGGATGTCGGTACCGCGACCGGCCATGTTGGTGGCGATGGTCAGCGCACCCGGGCGACCGGCCTGGGCAATGATCTCGGCTTCCTTTTCGTGGAACTTGGCGTTCAGGACCTTGTGTTCGATGCCTTCCTTGTTGAGCAGGTCGGACATGCGCTCGGAGGTTTCGATGGTCGCGGTACCCACCAGCACCGGACGGCCCGCGGCCATGCTTTCCTTGATGTCAGTGACGATGGCCGCGTATTTCTCGTCGGCGGTCAGGAACACCAGGTCATTGTAGTCTTTACGGGCCAGCGGCTTGTTCGTCGGAATGACGATGACCTGCAGGCCATAGATCTGATGGAACTCGAACGCTTCGGTGTCGGCCGTACCGGTCATGCCGGACAGTTTGTTGTACAGACGGAAGTAGTTCTGGAACGTGGTCGATGCCAGGGTCTGGCTTTCGGCCTGGATGTTCAGGTTTTCCTTGGCTTCGATGGCCTGGTGCAGGCCTTCGGACAAACGACGGCCCGGCATGGTACGACCGGTGTGTTCGTCGACCAGTACGACCTGGCCGTCCTGCACGATGTATTCGACGTTGCGATGGAACAGCTTGTGCGCGCGCAGGCCGGCATACACGTGAGTCAGCAGGCTCAGGTTGTGCGCCGAGTACAGGCTCTCGCCTTCGGCCAGCAGGCCAAGGCGGGTCAGCGAATCTTCGACGAACTGGTGACCGGCTTCGTTGAGTTCGACCTGACGGGTCTTCTCGTCCACGGTGTAGTGGCCAGCCTTGGTGACTTCGCCCTCGACTTCTTCGACGTGCAACTCCAGCTGCGGGATCAGTTTGTTGATCTCGATGTACAGCTTGGAGCTGTCCTCGGCCTGACCGGAAATGATCAGCGGGGTACGGGCTTCGTCGATGAGGATGGAGTCAACTTCGTCGATCACGGCAAAATTGAGTTCGCGCTGGAATTTTTCTTCCATGCTGAACGCCATGTTGTCGCGCAGGTAGTCGAAACCGAATTCGTTGTTGGTGCCGTAGGTGATATCGGCGGCATAGGCCACGCGCTTCTCTTCCGGCGGCTGGAACGGCGTGACCACGCCGACCGTCAGGCCGAGGAATTCGTAGAGCGGACGCATCCAGTTGGCGTCACGACGGGCCAGGTAGTCGTTCACCGTCACAACGTGCACGCCCTTGCCGGACAGTGCGTTGAGGTAAACGCCCAGCGTTGCCACCAGGGTCTTGCCTTCACCGGTACGCATCTCGGCGATCTTGCCTTCATGCAAGGTCATGCCGCCGATCAGCTGGACATCGAAGTGGCGCATGCCCATGACGCGCTTGCCGGCTTCACGGGCGACCGCGAAGGCTTCCGGCAGCAGCTTGTCGAGGGTTTCCCCTTTGGCGAAGCGGGCCTTGAACTCATCTGTCTTGGCACGCAATTGATCGTCCGAAAGGGCCACCATTTGCTCTTCGAAGGCATTGACGAATTGCACCGTCTTGAGCATGCGCTTGACTTCACGCTCGTTCTTGCTTCCAAAAAGTTTCTTTAACAAAGGCGCAAACATATCGGCAGGATCTTCCACACTAAAGGGATGGAGGGCGGCCCCGTGAGTCGCCCGAGCAGCCCTCATGGCCGCATGCGAACGAGCATTCTACCCGGAAACGGTGGTGAGGAAAGTGGCGTTGTTCCACGATGCTGGCACAGCGTTGTAACGGGGCTCACTTAAAATAAGGGCAAATCGCTGAACTTCAAGTCATTCACGGCAGAAGTTACTTGTTGATTTAATGGGTAAAGCGCGCGCAAAGCAATGGGTCGGGCGCATCCGCTGCTTTCTGCTACCATGGCGGCTCTGTTACTTCAGGTGTCTGATCATGGCATTTCGCCCTCTTACGGCCAGAGCACCCGCCGTCCTGCTTCGCGAAGCCAAGCCTCTGAAGGCCATTCTCGGCCACGCTCAACGCCTGGGTCATTTGCAACGTTTGCTCGAAAGCCAGCTGCAACCCGCCGCGCGCGCCCATTGCCACGTGGCGTCCTGGCGTGAAGGCAGTTTGTTGCTGATTGTCACCGACGGTCATTGGGCCACTCGTCTGCGCTACCAGCAAAAGCGCCTGCAACGGCAACTGCAGATGTTCGACGAGTTCGCCAATCTCACGCGAATCCTGTTCAAGGTCCAGCCGCCCACCGTTCAGCAAGGTGCAGCGGGGCATACCATGGATTTGTCCTTTGATGCGGCCGCGACCATCCAGGCCACGGCTGACGGGATCAGCGATCCGAACCTGCGGGCGGCGCTGGAGCGCCTGGCGGCGCACGCCAAGTCCAAGGAATGACATAGAACATATGTGGGAGCGGGCTTGCTCGCGAATGCGGTGTGTCATTCGACGAAAATGTTGACTGGTGCACCGTATTCGCGAGCAAGCCCGCTCCCACATTGATCGTGCCCACTCAAGATGGATTTATCGGCTTTTTTTGCCGCCTAATAATGAACCCATCAGTCCGCGCACCAATTGCCGGCCCAACTGGTTGGCCGCCTGGCGCATCGCCGATTTCAGTGCCTGCCCCGCCGCCGTGCCGAGGAACTCTCCGGCCTGTTCGGTGAAACTCGGTTCTTCTGCCGCCGGTTTACCCGGCGCCACCTCAGGTTCCGGCGCCAGGCCCTTGCGCCCCATCAACACTTCATAAGCCGATTCGCGATCGATCGGTTTGTCATACCGCCCTTTGAACGGCGAACCGCCGATCAGCACGGTGCGTTCGGTGTCACCCAATGGCCCGATCCGCGATTGCGGTGGCGCCACCAGCACGCGCTGGACCATCTCCGGTGTGCCCTTGTCCTGCAAGGTGCCCACCAGTGCCTCGCCGATGCCCAGCTCGGTGAGCACCGACAGGGCGTCGAACGCCGGATTGGGTCGGAAGCCGTCGGCCACCGCCCGCAGGGATTTCTGCTCCTTGGCAGTGAACGCGCGCAGGCCGTGCTGGATGCGCAGGCCCAGCTGTGCCAGCACGTCGTCCGGCAAGTCACCGGGTGACTGGGTGACGAAATACACCCCCACGCCTTTGGAGCGAATCAGCCGCACCACTTGCTCCAGACGCTCCTGCAACGCCTTGGGCGTGCCGGCGAACAACAGGTGCGCCTCGTCGAAAAACAGCGCCAGCAGCGGTTTTTCGGCATCGCCGCGCTCCGGCAGTTGCTCGAACAGTTCGGCCAACAGCCACAGCAGGAAGGTCGCGTAGACCTTCGGTGCTTCATGCACCAGGCGACTGGCATCGAGCAAGTGAATGCGTCCGCGGCCATCGGCGGTCGGTTGCAGGATGTCCTCGAGTTGCAGGGCCGGCTCACCGAACAGCGCTTCAGCGCCCTGCTGCTCCAGGGTTGCCAGGCGCCGTAACAGGGCCTGGCTGGAGCCGGTGGTCATCAGCGCCGCGTCATCACCGAGCAGTTCGGGGTTGTCCTTGAGGTGATTGAGCAGCGCCTTGAGGTCCTTCAGGTCCAGCAGCAACAGGCCTTCACGGTCGGCAACCTTGAACGCGGCATACAGCGCCGACTGCTGGCTGTCGGTCAGTTCCAGCAGGCTGCCCAACAGCAGCGGCCCCATTTCGCTCAATGTCGTGCGCAATGGATGACCGGACTGACCATGAATGTCCCACAGGGTCACCGGATACGCCGCAGGCTTGTAGTTCAGCCATGGCATGCCGGTTATCCGCTCGGCGATCTTGCCCTGGGGGTTGCCGGCCGCGCCCAGGCCGCACAGGTCACCCTTGATGTCGGCGGCAAACACCGCCACGCCGGCATCGCTGAAGGCTTCGGCCATACGTTGCAAGGTGACGGTCTTGCCGGTCCCGGTCGCGCCTGCGATCAAACCGTGGCGGTTCGCCAGGCGCATGGCCTGCGCGATCGGCTGCCCCGCGAGGTCGGCGCCGATAACAAGTTGCAATGAATCAGGCATTTGGTCACCCATGGTTAATCTTTGGTCCTACACGGCCGATAGAAATAACGACAAAGCAGACAGACACAAATTTGTCGGACATTTCCCTTAAGGAGCGACGGAAATATCTCTTGCTTTCAACATTGCCCATCGTGCGTCCCTTTATAAAAGCACGCGCAGGACATTAAGACCTTAGCGGAACCCCAAGCCATGAACAAAAATCTACGCTTCAGCCATAAAATCCTGCTTGCCGCCGCCCTCATCGTCATTGCCACTTTCGCCTCATTCACCCTGTATAACGACTATTTACAGCGCAATGCCATCCGCGAAGACCTGGACAACTATCTCAACGAGATGGGCGACGTCACCGCCAGCAACATCCAGACCTGGCTGACCGGTCGTATCCTGCTGATCGAGAACCTCGCGCAAAACATTGCCATCAATCCGGAACCCGCCAACGTTGCCACCCTGCTGGAACAGAAAGCACTGACATCGACGTTCATGGCGTCCTACCTGGGTGACGCCACCGGACACTTCACCATCCGTCCGGACGCGAAGATGCCGGACGGCTTCGACCCACGGGTTCGCCCTTGGTACAAGGGGGCGCAAAACAGCAGCACGCCGACCCTGACCGAACCCTATGTCGACGCGGCGACCGGTCAGACCATCATTTCCCTGGCCATGCCCTCGACCAAAGCCGGGCAAGGCGTCGGCGTGGTGGGCGGCGACCTGAGCCTGCAAACCTTGATCGACACCCTCAGCGCCCGGGATTTCGACGGCATGGGCTACGCCTTCCTGATCAGTGCCGACGGCAAGATCCTGGTCCACCCGGACAAGGCCCTGGTCATGAAGTCCCTGGGCGAGGCGTACCCGCAAAACACCCCGCGCATCAGCCGCGACTTCAGTGAAATCGTGGTCGACGGCAAGACCCGCATCGTCACCTTTACCCCGATCAAGGGCCTGCCGTCGGTCAACTGGTACATCGGCCTGTCGGTGGACAAGGACAAGGCCTTCTCGATGCTCAGCGAGTTCCGCGCCTCGGCGGTGGTTGCCACGGTGATCGCCGTCGCCATCATCATTGCCCTGCTGGGCATGTTGATTCGCCTGCTCATTCAGCCGCTGCACGTCATGACCCGGGCCATGGCCGACATCGCCGACGGCGAAGGCGACCTGACCAAGCGCCTGGTGATCCAGAACAACGACGAGTTCGGCAGCCTCGGCACCGCGTTCAACCGTTTCGTGGAACGTATCCACGGTTCGATCCGTGAAGTGTCCTCGGCCACCGGCCAGGTCAACGAAGTGGCGTTGCGCGTGGTCGCCGCCTCGAACTCCTCGATGTACAACTCCGATCAGCAAGCCTCGCGCACCAGCAGCGTGGCCGCGGCGATCAACCAGCTCGGTGCCGCCACCCAGGAGATCGCCCGCAATGCCGCGCACGCGTCGAGCCAGGCCAGCGATGCCCGTAACCTGGCCGAAGATGGCCAGCAAGTGGTGGACCGCAGTATTGCCGCGATGAATAAACTGTCGAACATGCTCAGCGCCTCGAGCAGCAACATCGAATCGCTCAACAGCAAAACCGTGAACATCGGGCAGATTCTCGAAGTGATCACCAGCATTTCCCAGCAGACCAACCTGCTGGCGCTCAACGCCGCCATCGAAGCGGCGCGTGCCGGTGAAGCCGGGCGTGGGTTTGCCGTGGTGGCCGATGAAGTGCGTAACCTGGCGCATCGCACCCAGGAATCGGCGCAGCAGGTGCAGACCATGATCGAAGAACTGCAGGTCGGCGCTCGCGAGTCGGTCAGCACCATGAGCGACAGCCAGCGCCACAGTCAGGACAGCGTGGAAATTGCCAACCTGGCCGGCGAGCGCCTGAGCAGCGTGACCCAACGCATCGGCGAAATCGATGGCATGAACCAGTCGGTGGCAACCGCGACCGAGGAACAGACCGCGGTGGTCGAGTCGATCAACGTCGACATCACCGAAATCAACACGCTGAACCAGGAAGGCGTGGAAAACCTGCAATCGACGCTGCGCGCCTGTTCGGACCTTGAGCAACAGGCGGCGCGGTTGAAGCAGTTGGTGGGCAGCTTCCGAATCTAGCGTCTGAAAGGGCCTTTTCGCGGGCAAGCCCGCTCCTACAAGATCGCGTGATTCTGTAGGAGCGGGCTTGCCCGCGAAGGCAATCGCCCAAACTCCGCGAATCCTCGCTGACACCCCACCTGCTGAACACCAACCGAACATCTATTCTTCAATAAGGTCAACCAAGGGAGAACAACGGACCGGAGGGATGTTCATCGTGCATATCGCTGACATAACCATGTTCTACGCCCCTGCCAGCGGTGGCGTGCGCACTTATCTGGATGCCAAGCATCATCGCCTGTGCATCCGGCCAGGCATTCGCCACAGCGTGCTGATACCGGGGGCTGTCCTCAGCGAAAAGGATGGCATCTACACGGTTCCGGCACCCGCCCTGCCCTTCGGCAAAGGTTACCGCTTCCCGCTGCGTCTCGCGCCCTGGCGCAATGTCCTGCAGGATCTGCAACCCGAGCTGATTGAAGTCGGCGACCCTTACCTCACCGCATGGGCGGCCTTGGACGCGCGCCGCCAACTGGACGTGCCGGTAATCGGCTTTTATCACTCCGACCTGCCGCTGCTGGCCAGCAATCGCATGGGCAACTGGGTCACGCCAAACGTCGAGGCCTATGTCAGCAAGCTCTACGGCAACTTCGACCGGGTGCTGGCGCCGAGTCAGGTCATGGCCAACAAACTGATCGGGCTGGGGGTGAAGAATGTTTTCGTGCAGCCCCTGGGGGTCGATCTCCAGATGTTTCATCCCAATGCACGGGATACCGGTCTTCGGGCCGAGCTGGGCCTGGACGAAAACACTCATCTTTTGATCTTTGCCGGGCGTGGTTCCAAGGAGAAGAACCTGCCGGTGCTGCTCGAATGCATGAAACGCCTGGGCCGACATTACCACCTGCTGCTGGTCGGTTCGTCGATGCCGACCTCGGTGCCGGGCAACGTCACGGTTGTCGACGAATTCTGCCCGGCTGCGCAAGTCGCTCGCCTGATGGCCAGTGCCGATGCACTGCTACATGCCGGCGATCAGGAAACCTTTGGCCTGGTGATCCTCGAAGCCATGGCCTGCGGCATCCCGGTGGTGGCGGTGGCAGCCGGCGCGTTCGAGGAAATCATCAACGATCAATGTGGCCTGTTGTGTGCCCCCAACGATCCGTTGGCCATGGCCAACGCGGTGCGCGAGCTGTTCAGCCAGGGTAGCGCAGCCCTCGGCCAGCAAGCCCGTCGCCATGTCGAGCGGCATTACGCATGGGACGCCGTAGTCAAGAGTCTGCTCGGTCACTATCACGCCGTCCTCGGCAGCCAATGGCCGCGAGCCGCCAATGCTTGAACCCACGGAGGCACCCGGCTTGCTGTTGGTACTGCACGATGTCGCGCCACCGACCTGGGCCGATTACCAACCCTTTGTCGAAGCCGTCGATGCACTCGGCGACGTACCAATCACCTGGCTGGTGGTGCCGGATTTCCACAAACACAACGACCTGCAAGCCCACCCGGCATTTCGTCGTCAGCTCGGCGCACGGCTCGAGCGCGGCGATGAACTGGTGCTGCACGGTTACTTTCACTGCGATGACGGTCCGAAGGCGAGCAATCCCCGCGACTGGTTCATGCGCCGGATCTACACCCACGAAGGCGAGTTCTACAGTTTGTCTCGCGAGGCCGCCCTCACCCGCCTGCACGCCGGCATTGAAATGTTCCAGCGATACGATTGGCCACTGCAGGGTTTCGTCGCGCCGGCCTGGCTGATGAGCGAAGGCACGCGCCAGGCCTTGGGTCAATTACCACTGAAGTACACCAGCGACGCGCAGCACCTTTATCGCTTGCCGGAATTCGCTGCGATCGATGCCCCCGGTCTGGTCTGGAGTGCGCGCAGCGCCTGGCGTCGTGGCGTGTCGAAACTGCTCAGCCAGCAACTCGAACAACGCTGGCGAACCGCGCCGGTGATTCGCCTGGGCCTGCACCCGGTGGACATGCGTCACGAGTTCTCACGCACGTACTGGTTGCAAACCCTCAAGCGCCTGCTCGATGAGGGCCGCGTGCCCATGACCAAGGCCCGTTGGCTGGCCTTGCACAGCCAGCGCATGGGGCGCGCGGCATGAGTCGCTCGATTCTGCTGTGCATCGGCCTGCTCGCCGCGGTGCTGATTCCCTGGCTGCTGGGCGGCAGCGAAACCTGGTCGCGGCTCAATGACTTTCCGCTGAGCAGCTTGCTGGTCATGTTCGGCATGATCCTGCTGTGTTGGCTGGTCAATACGATGCGCCTGCGCCTGTTGCTGGGGGATCAGCGCAACAGGGTCGGCACGCTAAAAAGCCTCGGCGTGGTGATGGCCGCCGAATTCGCCTATTGCGCCACGCCGGGTGGCAGCGGCGGGCCACTGACCATCATGGCGTTGCTGGCGCGCAACGGCGTGCGACCGGCCAGGGGCAGCGCGGTATTTGCCATGGATCAACTGAGCGATCTGTTGTTTTTCCTCTGCGCATTGAGCGCAATCCTGATTTACGCCCTGTTCCAGCATCTCAGCCAGCACATGGCGTGGTTGCTGACCGTCAGTGCCCTGTCGATGTTCGGTGGCCTGGTCAGTTGCGTGGTGGTGGCGCGCTATCATCGCCTACTGATTCGTTTGGGCGGCCGACTGCTGGCGCGCCTCAACGTCGAGCCCTCGAGCCGTATGCGCTGGGCACGAAAACTCCTGCACTTCCTGGCGGCGTTCACCGACACCCTGAAGCTGCCCCTGCAGACGCTGGTCATTGTGTTTGGCTTGACGTGCGTGCATTGGATCCTGCGTTACAGCGTGTTGTACCTGGCACTGCGCGGGCTCGGCGCTGAATTGCAGTGGGCCTGGAGTTTTCTGATCCAGATGGTTTCATTGAGTGCAGGGCAGTTCAGCCTGTTGCCAGGCGGTGCGGGGGCTGCTGAATTGACGTCGGCGGCACTGTTGGCGCCCATGGTCGGCAAATCCACGGCGGCGGCGGCCATTCTGATCTGGCGGGCGGTGACGTTTTACTTCTATCTGCTGGCCGGCGGGCCGGTATTTCTGTTGATGCTCGGACGCCCGCTGCTCAAGAAGCTGATGAAGTTCAAGCAGGCCTGAAAGCAAAAGATCGCAGCCTTCGGCAGCTCCTACAAGGATGGTATTCCCCTGTAGGAGCTGCCGAAGGCTGCGATCTTTTCAGGCGTCCCCGGGTTTATCGTCGGGCTCTTCCTGCAACTGCTCCCACAACTCGGCTGCACCAGGAAACGCCGTGCCATTTTCAGAGCTCATCTCATCAGGGTCGTAACGGCTCAAACAACCCTCGCCCAAAGTGGCGGGTGCCTTGGAAGTGGCTTTGTCCAGTGGATCGGCCATGGTCATGTCCTCGGTTCAAAAACGGCGAAGGGCCTGCAGCGATTGAACGCCCAGGCCCTTCGAATTTCAACCGTGACGAGCGCTGATCAGAACACCACGGTTTTGTTGCCGTGTACCAGCACCCGGTCTTCCAGGTGGTAGCGAAGGCCACGGGCCAGCACCATTTTCTCGACGTCACGGCCGAAACGCACCATGTCTTCGATGCTGTCGCTGTGGCTGACGCGCACCACGTCCTGCTCGATGATCGGGCCGGCGTCCAGTTCTTCCGTCACATAGTGGCAGGTAGCACCGATCAGCTTCACCCCGCGCAGGGAAGCCTGGTGGTACGGCTTGGCACCGACGAACGACGGCAGGAAGCTGTGGTGGATGTTGATGACCTTGTGCGCATATTCACGGCACAGCTCAGGCGGCAGGATTTGCATGTAGCGGGCCAGTACGACCACTTCGGCATCATGCTGCTTGACCAGGCGCGAGACCTCGGCGAATGCCGGCTCCTTGTCCTGGGGATTGACCGGTACGTGGTAGTAAGGAATGCCGTGCCATTCGACCATGCTGCGCAGGTCGTCATGGTTGGAAATCACGCAGGCGATTTCACAATCCAGCTCATCGCTGTGCCAGCGATGCAACAAGTCGGCGAGGCAGTGGGACTCGCGGCTGGCCATCAGCACCACACGCTTCTTCTGCTCGGTATCGGTGATACGCCATTCCATCGAGAATTCTTCGGCAATCGGCGCAAAGGCCTCGCGCAAGGCCTCGATACCGAAAGGCAGCGAGTCGGCACGAATTTCGTGACGCATGAAGAACCAGCCACTCAGATTGTCCGAGTGGTGGCTCGCTTCAGTGATCCAGCCGTTGTGTGACGCCAGAAAGTTACTGACTTTGGCAACGATGCCGACGCGGTCCGGGCAAGAAATCACCAGCCGAAAAGTGCGCATGAGGGGGAAACTCCAGAACTTCGCAAAGTCGGCCATTCTAACGATTGCGCAGCAAATCTGCAGTATTGATCACGTGTTGCCTTGGCCGATGGCTTGCGCCAGGGTTCCCACGCCACCGGGTTGACGCCCGCCACACTGTACTTGGCCCATCGACAAGCAGCGGTTTGTAAATAGGTGTAGCACAAGCATTGAACTATTTAACGGCGTATCCAATGCATGCTGACTTCACTGGATTTTAATTAAATAAACTCCAGTTTAATGTTTACTTGATGATACACCCTGACTATTATTGCCGCACTGTCACCTGCCATCCAGCGTTCTACATAAGGTAGTAATCATGTCCTTGATCAACGAATACCGTGCCACCGAAGAAGCTATCAAAGAGCTGCAAGCCCGTTTGAAGAACCTGTCCCAAGACGACAAACTGCAGACCGAGCTGGAATTCGAAGGCAAACTGCGCACCCTGATGGGCGAATATTCCAAGTCCCTGCGCGACATCATCGCGCTGCTGGATCCAGAAGCCAAAACCAAAGCCCCACGTGGCGGTGCAGTAAAAACTACCGGCACCAAGCGTGCTCGCAAAGTTAAACAATACAAAAACCCGCACAACGGCGAAGTCATCGAAACCAAAGGTGGCAACCACAAGACTCTGAAAGAGTGGAAAGCCAAGTGGGGCGGCGACGTGGTTGAAGGCTGGGCTACCCTGCTGGGCTGATCCTGCGCGCTTGCCGCGAATCGATTGCGAAAAAAAACGCCGGCCTACGCTGGCGTTTTTTATGCCCGGAATTTAACCCTTGGACATTTTCGATTTCAAAGATTCAAACGTTTGCGTAAATCCTGAACATATTCCTGCCAATCATTGAGCACCGCCTGCTGCATCGATGTCGCTGTAAGGGCCAATTGGGCTGCGGCCTCTACGAAACTATCCAGCGTATTGGGCGCGCCGTATTCAGGCACTGACAAACGTTTCTGGCAGAATATTCGCCAGCGTTCCTGCTCGTCGAGACTCAAGGTATCGGGAAAGTTACGTGCTCGATATCGAAACAACAGCTCGGGCAAACGTTCATCATCGAAAGGCCATTGCTGTTGTGCCAATTGCAGCGGATCGACTGTTCTGACTTGCTCGCAGAGACGCCGATCACGGTCGCCGATAAATCCGTCGTATAACTGTTGTTCCGGATCCTCGCTCAAGGAGAAATCTTCACGGGCATAAATCGCCAGAACTTTAGCTTGCCAATCTTGCTGCGCGTCACTTAGTCGCAGTGCTCGTGCCTGGTAAAGCGCAACATCCATTCCCAGGCGCAGCTGATCTTCCGGACGAAGTACCGATAAAGGCGCCACCACGGGGCATTTATTGACGTGGATAAGCTTGAGCGGTACTGGCAACTCCCCCTCTGCCAGCTCTTCGTGACGGGTATACAAGCGCTGACGCAAGGTTTCGGCATCGAGATCGAGCAAGCCCTGCGGGTCGAGGTGCAGGTCGCAGACGATCAGTGCGTTCTTGTTGCGCGGGTGCCAGGCCAGGGGCAACACCACGCCGACATAGTTGCGCGCCGCAGAAAAGCGTCCCGACACATGCACCATGGGCTGCAGCAGCCGTACCTGGTCCAATACCTTTTGCTTGCTGCGAAGTTGAAATAACCACTCATACAATTTCGGCTGTTTTTCCCGGATCAGCCGTGCCAGGGCGATCGTGGCGCGAACGTCCGACAGCGCTTCGTGGGCATTGCCATGATCGATGCCGTTGGCGGCGGTCAGGCGCTCAAGCTTGAGCGTCACCCGCCCCTCAGCGTCCGTCGGCCAGACAAGGCCATCGGGGCGCAAGGCATAGGCCGCGCGCACGACGTCGATCAGGTCCCAGCGGCTGTTACCGCCCTGCCATTCCCGCGCATAAGGGTCGAAAAAATTTCGGTACAGGCTGTAGCGGGTCATCTCATCGTCGAAGCGCAACGTGTTGTAGCCCGCGCCGCACGTACCTGGCGCGGCCAGTTGGGCATGGACCCGGGTCATGAAGTCGGCTTCGCTCAACCCGTGCTCGGCCAGTTGGGTGGGCGTGATGCCAGTAATTGCGCAAGCCGCGGGATGCGGCAGGATGTCGTCGCTGGGCCGGCAGAAGAGGTTGACCGGCTCGTCGATTTCATTGAGGTCGAAGTCAGTACGCAGCCCCGCCATTTGCAGCGGGCGGTCGCAACGGGGATTGATGCCCGTCGTTTCGTAGTCGTACCAGAAGATGGAAGTCACGGGCTATTCCTGAACTGAAGATTGGCCAAGTCTAGGCGTTCCCGTCCCGCTCCGGCCAGCAATCCTGCCATTCAATCATCCCCGGTTACTCAATGTGCAATACATAGTTATGTCGTTTTGACCGGCGAGGCTGCTAGCATCCGGTACAGAGACAAACCGATCAGGCCACACCACCAGGTTGCCCATGCTCGACGTCACAGCACTGCCACGGAAAGCAACGCTGCCCCCGCCACTGGACACGCGGTATCAGGTCGAAACGCCCGAAGGCATCGACTTGCCACTGCGCCCGGCCGGGTTGATGGTGCGCGCCCTGGCATTTTCCATCGACCTGGTCCTGCGCGGGTTGATCCTGGGCCTGTTGTTCATCGTCCTGGCGATGCTCGGAAAACTCGGTGCCGGCCTGGTTTCGATCCTGCTGTTCGGCGTGAGCTGGTGGTACATGGTGCTGTTCGAAGTCTTCAACCAGGGCTGTTCGCCGGGCAAACAATGGATGGGCTTGCGCGTCATCCAGGACGATGGCACGCCTGTTGGCTGGTCCGCGTCACTGTTGCGTAACCTGCTGCGATTTGTCGACATGTTGCCGTTCGGCTACTTCCTTGGCGCCATCAGTTGCCTGCAACACCCCAACTTCAAGCGCCTCGGTGACCTGGCCGCCGGTACACTGGTGATCTACCGCGAACAACTGCTCACCCGCCCGCAACTGCCCCCCGCGCAACCCCGTCGCCCGCCCTTTGCCCTGACACTGTCCGAGCAACGCGCCATCCTCGGGTTCGCCGAACGCCAGGCCGGACTGTCCGACGCCCGGGTCAACGAGTTGGCAACGATCCTCGCGCGCCCCTTGCAGGTTGCGCCACCCCGGGCCGTGGCCGAACTCAACGGCATCGCCCACGGCTTGTTGGGTCCGGCATGAAACAAAGCCTTTTCGAACATCGGCACATGGCCGAATGGGAGCAGTTTTCCCTCATGCTGGACAGGCTGGAGCGTGGCAGTAAAGCCGATGGGGCCGTTCAATTTCCAGCCGATTATCGGCGCATGTGCCATCACCTGGCGCTGGCCCGCGAGCGTGGTTACAGCAGCTTCCTGATCGACTCGTTGCAGCAACAGGTGTTGCGCGGACATCAACAACTGTATCGGCATCGCAGCCAGCTCGGAGCCAATGCGCTGGGTTTCATCCTGGCCGGCTTCCCGCGGCTGGTACGCGAACAATGGCGCTTCGTGCTCGCCGCCAGCCTGCTGTTTTTCGGTAGCCTGATTGCGTTTGCAGGGCTGGTGTATCTGTTTCCGGACCTGGTCTATAACCTGATACCGGCCGACCAGGTCAACGACATGCAAAGCATGTACGACCCCGAGGCCGGTCACCTGGGGCGCTCGATGGAGCGGGCGGCCAGTGAAGACTGGGCGATGTTCGGCTACTACATCATGCACAACATCGGGATCGCCTTTCAGACGTTCGCCAGCGGCTTGCTGTTTGGCCTGGGCAGCGCGTTTTTCCTGGTCTTCAACGGCTTGATGATCGGCGCGGTGGCCGGGCACCTGACGCATATTGGCTATGGCCAAACCTTCTGGTCATTCGTGGTGGGGCACGGTGCCTTTGAACTGACGGCCATTGCCCTGGCGGGTGCCGCCGGCCTGCAACTGGGCTGGGCGTTGATCGCACCGGGCCCCCTGCCCCGTGGCGAAGCCTTGCGCCTGGCTGCCCGCAAAAGCGTGCTGCTGATTTGCGGCGTGATGCTGTTTCTGCTGATTGCGGCATTTATCGAAGCCTACTGGTCGTCGATGACGGCCCCGGCGCCCCTGACCAAGTACCTGGTCGGTGCGGCCCTCTGGGTGCTGGTGGCGGTTTACCTGTTATTCGCCGGAAGGACCCGCCATGCGCCTGAGTGACACCACCGTGGTCATTCGTCCCAGACCCACCTTCGAAGCCATGGACCTCGGCGTGCTGCTGAGCCAGCGCCACCGACGCCTGCTGATGACCAGTTGGGCGATTGTCACCTTGCCGGTTTTCGCCTTGCTGACATGGTTGCTGTGGGATTCGCCGACCCTCGCCGTGTTCATCTTCTGGTGGCTGAAGCCGGCCTTCGAACGCTTGCCGCTGTACATCCTCTCCAAAGCCATCTTTGGCGAAACGCCCACCCTCAAACAGGCACTTTACCAATGGCCACGGTTGCTCAAGCCGCAACTGCTGGCCAGCCTGACCTGGCGCCGCCTGAGCCTGAGTCGCAGCTTCCTGCTGCCCGTGTTGCAGCTCGAAGGCCTGGGCGCAGAGGCACGCCAGCAACGATTGCAAGTGTTGTTGCAGCGCGACGCCGGCGCGGCACGCTGGCTGACCGTGATCGGTGTGCTCCTGGAAAGCGCGTTATGGATTGGCTTGATGGTGCTGTTCTACCTGCTGCTGCCACCACAGGTCGCACTCGACTGGAGCTGGCAGTCGCTGATCAGCGCCGCGACGCAGGATTGGCACTGGCTGGAACACCTGTCCAACGGCTTCTACGCCCTGGTGCTGGTGGTGTGGGAACCGGTCTATGTGGCCGCAGGCTTCAGCCTGTATCTGAACCGGCGCACCGCGCTCGAGGCCTGGGATATCGAGCTGGTGTTTCGCCGACTGTCCCAGCGTTTGAGCGGCACAACCCTTGCCCTGTTGCTGGCAGTGACTTTGCTGTTGCCCATCGCACCCACCGTCCGGGCGGCCGAACCGGCCCCCGCGGCGCCCGACAGCCCGCGCCTGCTGGAGCAATCCCTGACCAGCCAGGCGTCCCGGGACAGCATCAAGGCCATCCTCGATCAGCCACCGTTCAAGAACCGGGAAACCGTCACCCGCTATCGATTCGGCGAAAACCAGGCCGGCGACGAAAGCGCGGACGACGACAACATGCCTCAATGGCTAAAGAGGCTGCTGCAGATGTTTGACCAGCAGCACTTCGGCGCCGTGGCCACACTGATCGAAGTCACGCTGTGGGCCGTGCTGCTCAGCGCCATCGGGGCATTGATCTGGTACTACCGAGAGTGGTTGCAGGCGTTCGTCAGCCGACGCCCGCGCCCCGTCGAAAAAGCCCCACGCGCGCTTCCTGCGCAGGCCTTCGGCCTGGACCTTGACCGCGAAACCCTCCCGCCCGACATCGCGGCCAGTGCCGAAAACCTCTGGCAGAGCAACCCGCGCGCAGCCCTTGGCTTGCTTTATCGCGCCCTGCTCAGCCGCTTGTTGCACGACTTCGACCTCCCGCTCAAAGCCGCCGACACCGAAGGCCAGGTCCTGGAACGCATCGAGCAACTGCAGCAACCGGACCTGTTGGCCTTCAGCAAAGACCTGACCGCGCACTGGCAAAACATGGCCTATGGGCACCAACTGCCGCCCGCCCATGCGCAGCGCCAACTGTGTGACGCCTGGCGTGGTGTATTTGGCCCGGGAGCCGCCCGTTGAATCGGCGCACCTGGCCGATCATCGGCGCGCTGAGCGCTGTGCTGCTGGGCGCGCTGATGATTTATCTGTACCTGAAGGCAACGCCCTACCCGGTCGAAATCGACCACGGCCCGGCGCCGGAGGCCCAGGCTAATCCCTACCTGGCCGCCGAGCATTTCCTGCGCAAACAGGGCTTGAGTGTCAACCATGCCAACAGCCTCGATATCCTGCCGAGCCTCACGCCAAAGCATCACAGCCTGTTGTTGCTCGGTGACCGCTACAACATGACGCCCAGGCAGATCGATCAGGTGCTGGACTGGACCCGGGCCGGCGGGCGCCTGCTGTTCGTTGCACAGTCGTTATGGGATGAACAGACCGGGCAAAGCAATGACCTGTTGCTTGATCGGGTGCAACTGCAGCAATCGCTGAGCAAAGACCTCAAGGACCCGCCACCCGGTACGCCTGGCGACCCCTTCGCGCAATTGACCAAACTCTATCTGGAAAATGAGGACGCACCGGCCTACGCCGGCTTCGATACCGCGTTCCATCTCGAAGATCCGAAGAACCTCGCCCAGGCCTGGGCCAACAGTGGCAAGGCCACCCACATGATGCAGCTGAACCACGGACTCGGTTCGATCATCGTGGTGACCGACGCCGATCTGTGGAAAACCCCGGCGATCGATCAATACGACAATGCCTGGCTGCTCTGGTACCTGACTGTCGATACCGCTGTGACCCTGCTGTTCAACACAGAACACGACAGCCTGCCGACATTGCTGCTGCGCCATTTCCCCCAGGCGCTGGCCGCCTTGATCGCCCTGGTCGGACTGGCTTTCTGGCACTTCGGCGTGCGCCAGGGCCCTCTGCTGCAACCACAACCGAAAGCCCGGCACCAATGGCAGGAACATCTGCGCGCCAGCGCCGATTTCATGTTGCGCCACAATGGCCAGGACAGCCTGTTGCAAGCCTTGCGGCAAGACATACTGTGCCGTGTGAGACATCGCCATCCTGGCTACGAACGACTCGATGCCACCGAACAATGGCGGGTGCTCGCCCGCCTGGGCGGGCAACCCGAGAGCACCGTCAGCCAAGCCATGAGCCCGCGGCCGAAGCAGCGGCTTTCCAGTGCTGAATTCAGCCGCCAGGTCGCCCGTCTGCAAATTTTGAGGAATGCGTTATGAGTCAACCGACCGAGCCCGATGCAATCAACCACGCCACTGCGCAACGCCAGCGCGCCAGCCAGCTGGCCCAGGCCGTGCGCCATGAATTGCAAAAAGCCGTGATCGGACAGGACACTGTCATCGACGACGTGCTGACCGCGCTGCTTGCCGGCGGCCACGTATTGCTCGAAGGTGTGCCGGGCCTGGGCAAGACGTTGCTGGTCAGGGCGCTGGCCCGCTGTTTCGGCGGCGAGTTCGCGCGTATCCAGTTCACCCCGGACCTGATGCCCAGCGATGTTACCGGGCATGCGGTGTACGACTTACAGACCGAGCAATTCAAACTGCGCAAAGGTCCGTTGTTCACCAACCTGTTGCTGGCCGACGAGATCAACCGCGCCCCGGCAAAAACCCAGGCCGCACTGCTCGAAGCCATGCAGGAACGCCAGGTCACCCTCGAAGGCCGCGCCCTGCCGATCGCCCAGCCGTTCATGGTGCTCGCCACGCAAAACCCCATCGAACAGGAAGGCACTTACCCGCTGCCGGAAGCCGAACTCGATCGCTTCATGCTCAAGGTGCGCATGGACTACCCCGACGCCGAGCAGGAGCTGGACATGGTGCGTCAGGTCAGCCGCTCTACCCGTGCCGACATGCTCGATGTGCAACCAATGCGCACTGTGCTGCAAGCCAAGGACGTGCTGGTCCTGCAACGCATAACCAGTCATTTGCCGTTGGACGAACAAGTCCTCGATTACGCCGTGCGCCTGGCCCGCACCACCCGCAGCTGGCCCGGCCTGACCCTCGGCGCCGGGCCTCGTGCGTCCATCGCGCTGGTACGCTGCGCACGGGCACGAGCCTTGTTGCGCGGCGGCGAGTTCGTGATACCAGATGACATAAAAGGCTGCGCTCTGGCGGTGTTGCGCCATCGCGTGCGCATCGCGCCGGAGCTGGATATCGAAGGGCTGGACGTCGATCACGTGCTGCAGCAACTGCTCGATCAAGTACCGGCGCCACGGCTGTGAAACCTTCGCGCCTGCTGCTGATCTGGCTTGCGATCCTGCTGGTCATCGGCATCGTGCCTGGCACATTGCGGGCGCTGGACATGGCTGTTCCCCCAACGCTGTTCTCGATCAACTGGGGCTTGCTGCTGGCGCTACTGGCCCTGGCCATAATCGACGCGATCCGCCTGCAACGCCTGCCCTCACCCCGCGTACAACGACAAATGCCCGGCAGCCTGGCCCTCGGCCGCTGGGGCGAAGTACGGCTGCAAGTCGAGCACGACCTTGCCCTGCCACTGAACATCCAGATCCATGACCACGTACCCGATGGCCTGAGCTTCGAGAACCTGCCCCTGTCGGTCGAACTGCAACCCGGCCAGCACAGCCACGTCGGCTATCGCCTGCGCCCGCTCAAGCGCGGTCACTTCACCTTCGATCACTGCGAAATCAACCTGCCGAGCCCACTGGGTCTGTGGTCCGGCAAGCGCCTGCTGCACGTGACGGACAGCACCCGTGTCTACCCGGACTTCGCCCGACTCTACGGTGGCCAACTGCTGGCGGCGGACAACTGGCTCAGCCAACTCGGCGTGCGCCAGCGCCAACGACGTGGCCTGGGCCTGGAGTTTCATCAGCTACGGGAGTTTCGCGAAGGCGACAGCCTTCGCCAGATCGACTGGAAGGCCACCGCGCGCCAACGCACACCGATTGCCCGGGAGTACCAGGACGAGCGTGATCAACAGATCATCTTCATGCTCGATTGCGGTCGACGCATGCGCAGCCAGGACGGTGAGTTGGCGCATTTCGATCACGCGCTCAACGCCTGCCTGTTGCTGAGCTACGTCGCGCTGCGTCAGGGGGATGCAGTGGGCCTCAGCACCTTTGCCAGCGATCACCCGCGCCACCTCGCCCCGGTGAAAGGCGCTGGCCAGCTCAATGTGTTGCTCAACACGGTCTACGACCTGAACAGCACCCAACACAACGCCGATTATCAAGCGGCTGCCACCCAGCTACTGGCTCGGCAGAAACGCCGGGCGCTGGTGCTGCTGATGACCAACCTGCGCGATGAAGACGATGAAGAACTGCTGACGGCCGTCAAGCGATTGAGCAAACAGCATCAGGTGCTGGTCGCCAGCTTGCGGGAAAGTGTCCTCGAGACTACACGCCTGTTGCCGGTGCAAACCTTGTCGGAGGCACTGAGCTATTGCGGGACCGTTGAATACCTGAATTCACGCGCAGCACTCCATGAGCGTTTGAACGCCCATGGAGTACAGGTAGTGGACATGCAACCCGAGGCGTTGGGGCCAGCATTGGTCACGCGTTACCTGAACTGGAAAAAAGCAGGAATGATTTAGAGGTCTCCCTGTTCCAGAACACAGCAAAATATTTGCTGTATCAGGCCGAAGCCGGCAACGGCTGAAAACTGAAGTATCGCTTCAATGCCTGCACCAACTGCCCATACTCCGGCGGTGCCCGTTGCAGGCTGAACCCGGCGTCGTAATGGTGGGGCGTTGCGTCCTCGTGGCACCACAGGCAACACGCCTGCAAATCGATGACCTGCATACCCCCGTCGCTCGCGGGGATTTTCAGGCGCAAACCGAAATCGGCACCGATCATCATCGGCAACTGACTGACGAGCATCAGCCCGTCTGCGGAGACGTTGCCCAGAAAGCCGATCGGCTTGTCGGTGACGCTGTTGAACACTCTCAGAAAATACGGCAGTTGATGCCGCTCGATACGGCGGTCAGTGAACATGCGCAATTCGCCCAGCAAGGCCCTTAAGCAGGGCCGCACTAATGCTTCGGAACGGGCCTGCCTGCGGTTGAATCAGACATGGGCGCGCTCTCCCCGCTCCTGGTGCGACAGTCCATGAACCGCTGCCGCTTACTCCTGCCGATCACGGGTGTTACGTCGGTTTGAAGGCAAGGCTTTCAAACCGCTTTATTCGACTATAGCTCACCGTCGTCGCTGAGCCAGCGCTGAATGGGTAACGTAATCAGAAGCGGGTAGGACGCACCGCCGCCGCACTGCGCAGCGGATAGTGACCCAGCGCCTGCAAGGTTTCCAGGCGCGCCTGGGCGCGGTAGGCGTATTCGCTTTGCGGGTACGACGCGATGATGAACTGGTAGGTTTGCGCCGCATCGGCAAACAGCTTCTGCCGTTCCAGGCACAGACCGCGCAGCATCGACACTTCCGGCCACACATAAGGCCGCGCGCGGCTGGCGCGTTCGACCTTGGACAGCTCGAGCGTCACCTGCTCGCAATTGCCCCGGTCATAGGCGCTGTAGGCAAGGTTCAAATGGTGGTTCATCGACCAACGGGTGCAGCCCACGACACTGAGGGCAAGGACGGCTATGAGCACGAATCGCATGGGAGTTCTCCTGACTTGAGCTCTGTATCGACCCATGGGCGAAAATCTTCAGGCGACCGGTCAGCAAAAGTGTTCGGTTCAATAAACAAACGAATAAGTAGTGCACATGAACAATGACTACACCCCAAGAGCATAGTAGCCTCACTCAGCGCTTGAACTCAGGAGTCTTTGCATGTCCGTCCGTCGTACCAAAATCGTCGCCACCCTTGGCCCGGCCAGTAACTCGCCGGAAGTCCTCGAACAACTGATCCTGGCTGGCCTGGACGTCGCCCGCCTGAACTTCTCCCACGGCACCCCCGACGAGCACAAGGCTCGCGCGAAGCTGGTGCGTGACCTGGCAGCCAAGCACGGTCGTTTCGTTGCCCTGCTGGGCGACCTGCAAGGCCCGAAAATCCGTATCGCCAAATTCGCCAACAAGAAGATCGAGCTGAAGATCGGTGATCAATTCACCTTTTCCACCAGCCATCCCCTGACCGAAGGCAACCAGCAAGTGGTCGGCATCGACTACCCGGACCTGGTCAAGGACTGCGGCGTGGGTGACGAACTGTTGCTCGACGACGGTCGCGTGGTGATGCGCGTCGACACCGCCACTGCCACCGAACTGAACTGCACCGTGACCATCGGCGGCCCGCTGTCCGACCACAAGGGCATCAACCGTCGCGGTGGCGGCCTGACCGCTCCGGCCCTGACTGAAAAAGACAAGGCCGACATCAAGCTCGCCGCGGAAATGGAAGTCGACTACCTCGCGGTGTCCTTCCCGCGTGACGCCGCCGATATGGAATACGCCCGTCAACTGCGCGACGAAGCCGGCGGCACTGCCTGGCTGGTAGCGAAGATCGAACGCGCCGAAGCCGTGGCCGATGACGAAACCCTCGACGGCCTGATCAAGGCGTCCGACGCCGTGATGGTGGCCCGTGGCGACCTCGGTGTGGAAATCGGCGACGCCGAGCTGGTGGGCATCCAGAAGAAGATCATTCTGCACGCACGCCGCCACAACAAGGCCGTGATCGTGGCGACCCAGATGATGGAGTCGATGATCCAGAACCCGATGCCGACCCGCGCCGAAGTGTCCGACGTAGCCAACGCCGTGCTCGACTACACCGACGCCGTGATGCTCTCGGCCGAAAGTGCTGCCGGCCTGTACCCGCTGGAAGCCGTGCAGGCGATGGCGCGCATCTGCGTCGGCGCTGAAAAGCACCCGACCAGCAAGACCTCCAGCCACCGCATCGGCAAGGAATTTACCCGCTGCGACGAGAGCATTGCGCTGGCGACCATGTACACCGCCAACCACTTCCCGGGCGTCAAAGCGATCATCGCCCTGACCGAAAGTGGCTACACCCCGCTGATCATGTCGCGTATCCGTTCCTCGGTGCCGATCTACGCGTTCACCCCACACCGCGAAGCCCAGGCCCGCGCGGCGATGTTCCGTGGCGTGTACACCATCCCGTTCGACCCGGCTTCGCTGGCGCCGAACGAAGTCAGCCAGAAGGCGATCGACGAGCTGGTCAAGCGCGGCGTCGTACAGAAAGGCGACTGGGTCATCCTGACCAAGGGCGACAGTTACCACACCACCGGCGGCACCAATGGCATGAAGATCCTGCACGTTGGCGATCCAATGGTCTGAGTGACACGCTGAAAACCAAAAGCCCTGCCATGTGAATGGCGGGGCTTTTTTTTGCCTGAAACTTCGCCATCAGAAAGTTTTTTTATCTCAAAATAATCGACAAACCTGTCAACTCTGACAGTTGTTCATTTCCCCCCGCCCCCGTCTCATAGAGAGCAGCAGCACCGTACTGTTTTTGCGGAACGGGCAGAGGATGCGAGTGCAAAGGCACTCGCCCATTACATCAAGGGAAAGTGCAATGACCACGGAAAAAATACATGCTTCGATTCTTTCAGGCCAACTGGACCCCATTTTTGGTGCAAACGGCTTGGCCGTCCTCCGTTCACCAAACCCCGATTTCCCAAACTGGTCCTCACGGGTTGTCGCTGTAGGTCCTGACAATATGATCTACATCGCGGGAGTTCTATATGATGATGTCAACGGAATGCTCTTCGCGCTGACACGCCTGAATGAAGCTGGCTCTGTCGACACCAGCTTTGGCAAACAGGGTTTCTTCTACGATTTTTTTTACGGATCCGCTAACTCCAGCTTCTACGCCGAACAGATTGCATTTGTGAATGGCAGAATTCTGCTGACGGGAACGCTGTTTTACCGTGTAGGCGGCGTGAGTGCGCGGGATAAGGCCGCCGTTCGTTTTCTTCCCAATGGCACCATTGATAAAGAATTTGGCAAAGAAGGAAAAGTCATTATCCCGGCTCCCAACACGACTGCTGATTTACACGCCGTATCCGCGTACAACGAAAAATGTCTGGAAATCGAAAAATCAAGATGTGTTTCATCCGATTCTCTGAACAAGCTTGCGCCCTACGCGCGCGAAACTTCGCCAATTACCGACGATCGCATCATATTGCTTCATGAATCTGGCACCTTCGCCTCGATTGATGCCTGGATCATCTGCTTGACTCCAAGCGGGGAACTTGACCTTTCATTCAATGAATCGGGTTTTGTCCGTGTCAGACATGACATTTTTAACTTCTTGCAACTGAGTAGCCTGATCGTCGACGATGCGGGCAACTACATCAGTGCCGGCCACGTCAAAACAGGTTACTCCAATCCCCCTGAAGCAGTTGTTTTAGTAAAACACAGCAAAGACGGCAAACTGGATAAATCCTTTCAACGAGACGGATTTCTGGTTATGGAAGATGAAGACCCACTCTATTACTGGGAGGTTGCCAATATAGTAAAACAACCCAACAATCGCATTCTGTGCACAGGTTCAAGGCATTCAAGACACGACACTGCGATCTCCGGATTTTTAATGAGTCTGGAAGCTGACGGCTCGAACAATATCCAGTTCAACGGTGGAAAACCGGTATTCATGAACATAAATTCATCCAGTACGTATTTGTACACTGCTGATTTCCTGCCTGACGGAAGCTTTCTGACTACCGGACTTTTAGAAAGATATCGTAAAGAAAGTCATTACGCTATCTCGCGTTTCTTTTACAACGGCGTTCATGACAAGGACTATAACAACGGGGTGGGCTGGCTTGACTATAAAGAAGCGGTAAACATTGGTTTGTATTCTTCAGCCATTAAAGACAACAAGGCCTTTTTTGCGGTGGAATTTAAAGAAGAAACTGTAGTCATCCGCGCAGTAGCAAAAGGACTGATGCCCTGAAAACCAAAAGCCCTGCCATGTGAATGGCGGGGCTTTTTTCGTTTAAAAATAGTCAGATAGACGATTTCACTACCCCTCACCTGTCAGATCTGACAGTAGACAGCCCTCTTGCCCAGCCCCTTTAATCGATCCGGTCAACCGCGGCTATCGCTGTCATCAAGGCTTTCTCGCGCCAGGCTGTTGCGGGCTCGTCATTGGCAGCCCTTGTCGACGGACAACTCACCCCATTAAAGGAATAGAACGATGAGCCAATACACAACACTGACCACCGCCGACGGTGATCTCGATCCACAGTTTGGTCTTGAAGGTAGGGTGTCTGTGCTTATCCCTGGTGCCAAGTCCACTATAGCCCAATGTATTGTTGTAGGCCCTGACGACAACCTTTATGTCACCGCATCAATAGAGCCAAGTAACAATATTCGCGAATTCACTCCAGCCGTGGTTTGCCTGCACAAGAACGGGGCTATAAACGAAGCGTTCGGTAACAAAGGAATCGTCATCCAGCGTTTTACTCCTCAACTTGGAGTACGAATGCAACAGATACATTTTCTCGAGGACGGGACTGAAACAAAAATCCTCCTTTGCGCTGTCGACAATACCAACGACATTAATGTACTCATTCGCCTTCACATCAACGGGCGGCTGGATGAAACGTTTGGCGAGAATGGCCTGCTAAAGGTAATACTGCCTGCACCCCTTTCCGATAGCCCTGAACAAATGCCCACATCGCAGGCATCAAGCGACATCGGCGCCTCAGGGATCAGCACGGTAGCCAATGGAAAAATCTACCTTGGCAAACACGTTTACATGGCAGGCTTGATCGCCGACATCGGCATAATCACCCGGCTCAACGCTGACGGCTCGCTGGACCTCAGCTTCAACAAAACCGGTTATGTCGCCGTTGCTCATGGATACTGGGCTAATACCACCATCAACGACATCTTCGTGCAGAACGGAAAAATCACCGTGTGCGGATCGCTCTATAAACGCGATACCTCCCAGCACTACGGCATGCTGGCTCGTCTGAATGACGATGGCACTCTCGATCAGACCTTTGCTGAAAATGGGTTTGCACTGGTCCCGGAAGCGACGTTCGATAGACTCACTCAATACGCCGAAGACAGTATTCTCGCTGCTGGCTCGACGTTATCGCCTGCCCAGGGTGTATTGGCTTGTTTCACCAAAGAGGGTCAACTCGACCAAAAATTCAATGGTGGAAAAATTCTTTATCAATCCGACACAGAGAGAGGCGCTATCAGATTCCATGATGTTGGTATAGTCCAAGAGAAAATCATCGTGGCCGGGAAGTTGATACCGAATGCGGGCCTTCACTCATTAATGGTGGCTCGCTACCAGAATGACGGAACCCTGGATCCCGGCTTTGGCAACGGGAAGGGTTTGGTGTATGTACCTCAAGACACCAGTTTTGGGTTCAGCACCACAATGGCCCTGCAAAAGGATGGGAACGTGTTGCTCATCCGCGAGACTGTCGCCATCCCGGATCGGACCTTGATAGCACGCGTACTGAACACGAACCAGGAATAGCAGCACCACACGGCACGTTGGCGACCCGCAGGTCTGAGTGATCGGTTGCTGGAAAAAAGCCCCGCCATTTGAATGGCGGGGCTTTTTTGTTTTTGATCCGCAAGATGTGTTGCCTGGGGAGGCCTCATCGCGGGCAAGCCCGCTCCCACAGGTTTTTGTGGTGGTCACATGATTTGTGAACAACGGTTCAGTCGTAGCGTCAGCAGGCCGCGGTCGCGTTCAATCTGGATGGCATCGGGCATGGAAGGTCTCGCATCTGAAAAATCAGCGCTCAACCGCGGGGCAGGAAGACGTCGGCCAGCAGTTGGTTGCGTGGCAGCCCCGCCAGGTACAGGCGCCGGGCAAAGGCATCGACACTGTCGGGGGATCCGCAGAGCAAGGCCTGGGTTTGTCGCGAAACAAGCCGCAGTTGCGCCAAAGCCGCGGGCAACTCGGTCGATGTCCACAGCTCGATGCTGAGGTTCGGACGGCTGGCGGCCATGGCTTGCAGAGGTTTGGCCAGATAATGCTCGTTGGCATCATGGGCCAGGTGGATGACCCGAATGGCGCCCCGATGATCCTGGCGCAAGGCTTCTCGCAAGACGCCGAACAACGGTCCCAACCCGGTGCCGGCCGCCATCAGCCACAGCGGTCGGTCGTGCCAGTCCGGGTCGTAATGCAAGGCTCCGCCACGCAATTCGCCGAGACGGATCGGGTCGCCGATGTTCAGCTGACGGGCTAAATCGCTGAATTCCCCCGACTGGCGACAATCGAGGTGAAACTCGAGAAAACGGTCCTCTTCCGGCAAGCTGGCGAGGGAATACGGCCGCGCCACATTGCCCGCCCATAGCACCAGATGCTGCCCGGCGCTGTAGCGCAACGGGCGTTGTGGCGCCAGGCGCAGGCGCAAAACGCTACTGCTCAACCAATCGGCCGCAGCGACCTCGGCCGGACGGCCATCCTCTTGCGGGTCGAAGGTGTGCACCTGCAAGTCCTCGACCACCTGACACTGGCAGGCCAGGCGCCAGCCTTGCTGGCGCTGCTCTGCGCTCAGGGCATCGGGGCGGCTGTCGCTCGGTAATCCTTGCACACACTGCACCAGGCAGGCATGACAACTGCCGGCGCGGCAGCTGTAGGGTACCGGCACGCCGTTCTGATTCAGGGCATCAAGCAGATTGGCGCCGGTTGCCACCGACCATTGGCGATCGCCCACGCGTAATTCAGGCATCGACGTTTTCCCACGCCGCCGCGCAACGATTGCGGCCGTCACGCTTGGCGCGATACAGCGCCTGGTCCGCCCGCTGCAAGGCTTCGTCAAGATCATCGCCCATGTCCAGCAGGGTCATGCCCGCGGACAGGCTGAGACTACCGACCTTCAAGCCGATCAACTCGACATCGATGAAGGCGAGGCGCAGCCGCTCGCAACAGGCGGTCAAGCGCTCGGCATCGCAATCGGGCAGCAACACCACGAACTCTTCTCCACCATAGCGTGCCAGGACATCGCCGTCGCGCAGGCAGGCCGACGCCACGCCGGCAAACGCCTGCAACACCTGATCCCCAGCCGCATGGCCGTAAATGTCGTTGATCCGTTTGAAGTGATCGAGGTCGATCAGCGCCAGGCCATGCACCACGCCGGCGTCCATGGCTTTGAGTTCGCGAGAAGCCAGGCGCAGGAAATGCCGGCGATTGAACAATCCGGTCAACTCGTCGGTGGCCACCAGGTCCTCGAGCTGGCGCATCATCCCGCGCAACGTGTCCTGGTGCGCCTGCAGGGCGAAGCGGCGTTGACGCATTCGCAGTCGCGAGGCCTGGACGTAGCGGGCGTACAGTTCCAGCCAGACCAGCACGATAAACAGCACGCACACCTGCACCACCGCCAGCGCCGGGTCGGCCAGCTGAAAGTGGTAACCCTCCCACAGGGTGATCGCGCTGAAACTGAAAAACACCAGCAGCGCGCACCGCGCAAACGCACGACGCGACAGATGAAACAGCCCGAACAGCAGAATCAGCACGTAGAACACCAGGAACGTGCCGCGGGCCTCATCCAGATTGGCAATCAGCCAGGTTTGCCAGCCAAGCCCCAGCAGCACCTGCGCCTCGGTCAGGCTGGGGTCGGAAAAACGCAGGTTGCAGCCGCTGTAAAACACCGCGAACAACGCCGCCTGGCTGATGACCACCAGAGCGCTGCCAACGGCGACATTGGCCAGCGGTTCATCGTAATGGCCGGTGAAAAACGCCAGCCACAGCAGCAACAAAGCCAGGGCATAAGTGCCGGCCGCGAGGGCAAACCGTTTGAGTAACAGGCGCTGGATGGCGTTATGGGTCAATCGTTGACTCACCCTATGAAAGGAGACTGACAGAGCGTCCTACTCTACAGACCGATAACCACTTTAGTGGTGCGGCCGATAAATGACCATTCAATTTTCGGGCTGGCCCGATTCGGGGATCGGGTTCGACCATGCGACCAAGGTTTGACCACCGGCGCGTGTACCCGCCAGCAAGGCACGTTATACTGCCGCGCCTTTTTAGCGTCGCGCCAGCAGCCCCGGCGTGCCTTGAAAGGTGCTTGCAACCGACCGATGCACCCAAGCTGCAAGCACCTTATTGAATGTTCCCGTCTTTTAGAGGAGCGCGACTCATGACCGTGATCAAGCAAGACGACCTGATTCAGAGCGTTGCCGACGCCCTGCAGTTCATTTCCTACTACCACCCCGTGGATTTCATCCAGGCGATGCACGAAGCCTACCTGCGCGAAGAATCGCCAGCAGCCCGTGATTCGATGGCGCAGATCCTGATCAACTCGCGCATGTGCGCCACCGGCCACCGCCCGATTTGCCAGGACACCGGCATCGTCACCGTGTTCGTCCGCGTGGGCATGGACGTGCGTTGGGATGGCGCCACCATGGGCCTGGACGACATGATCAACGAAGGCGTGCGTCGCGCCTACAACCTGCCGGAAAACGTCCTGCGTGCTTCGATCCTCGCCGACCCGGCGGGCGCTCGCAAGAACACCAAGGACAACACCCCGGCCGTTATCCACTACTCCATCGTTCCGGGTAATATCGTGGAAGTGGACGTGGCGGCCAAGGGCGGCGGCTCCGAGAACAAGTCGAAAATGGCCATGCTCAACCCGTCCGACTCGATCGTCGACTGGGTCCTGAAGACCGTTCCGACCATGGGCGCCGGCTGGTGCCCACCGGGCATGCTCGGCATCGGCATCGGCGGCACCGCCGAGAAAGCCGCTGTCATGGCGAAAGAAGTGTTGATGGAATCCATCGACATCCACGAGCTGAAGGCCCGTGGCCCGCAGAACCGCATCGAAGAAATGCGCCTGGAGCTGTTCGAGAAGGTCAACCAGCTGGGCATCGGCGCCCAGGGCCTCGGTGGCCTGACCACCGTGCTCGACGTGAAGATCATGGATTACCCGACCCACGCCGCTTCTTTGCCGGTGTGTATGATCCCGAACTGCGCCGCCACCCGTCACGCCCACTTCGTGCTCGACGGTTCCGGCCCGGCTTCGCTGGAAGCGCCACCGCTGGACGCCTACCCGGAAATCGTCTGGGAAGCCGGCCCGTCGGCCCGTCGCGTCAACCTCGACACCCTGACCCCGGAAGAAGTGCAGAGCTGGAAGCCGGGCGAAACCGTCCTGCTCAACGGCAAGATGCTCACCGGTCGCGATGCTGCGCACAAGCGCATGGTCGAGATGCTGAACAAAGGTGAAACCCTGCCGGTGGACCTCAAGGGTCGCTTCATCTATTACGTCGGCCCGGTCGATCCGGTGCGCGAAGAAGTGGTTGGCCCGGCTGGCCCGACCACCGCAACGCGGATGGACAAGTTCACCCGTCAGATCCTCGAGCAAACCGGCCTGCTGGGCATGATCGGCAAATCCGAGCGCGGCCCGACCGCTATCGACGCGATCAAGGACCACAAGGCCGTTTACCTGATGGCAGTGGGCGGCGCGGCTTACCTGGTGGCGCAAGCGATCAAGAAATCCCGCGTTGTCGCTTTCGCCGAACTGGGCATGGAAGCGATCTACGAGTTCGACGTGAAAGACATGCCGGTGACCGTTGCGGTCGACAGCAAGGGCGAGTCCGTACACATCACCGGTCCTGCCATCTGGCAGCAAAAGATCAGTGAAAGCCTGGCGGTAGAAGTGCAGTAAGCGCTTCGGCTGTCTGAAAAGGCGACAGGGGATTTAACCCCTGTCGCCTTTTTTATTACCTGCACAAGGCGTGGGAATACCGAAGAGGGCCATGTTATGGTGCGCCCCCTCCGTACACCTGTGTAATGCCCACCATGTTTGTGTCCTCTCGCCCTTTGCGCCTGGCGCTGTATACCTTGGTGATCATCGCCGGCGCCGCCCTCACCGCGACCCTGGCCGTTCGTCAAACGGTGCGCCAGTCATTGGTCGATGACGCTGCCCGTGCCAATCAGCAACTGGCGCTTTACGCCACTTCCCTGCACACCCTGATCGAACGCTACCGCGCCCTGCCCTCGGTGCTGGCACTCGACCCGCAGTTGCGCGACGCACTCAAAGGCCCGGTGAGCCCCGAGCTGGCGCAGGAATTGAACCGCAAACTGGAAAAAATCAACGGCGCCGCCGAATCCTCGACCCTGGAGCTGCTGGATCGCACGGGCCTGGCCGTGGCGGCGAGCAACTGGCGCTTGCCCAGCAGCTACGTCGGCCACAACTACGGTTTTCGTCCCTACTTCAGCCAGACCCGCACCCAGGGCACCGGGCGTTTTTACGCCGTTGGGGTCACCAGTGGCATTCCTGGCTATTTCCTCTCCAGCGCCGTAACCAACGACGATGGCCAGTTCCTCGGGGCCATGGTGGTGAAACTGGAGTTTCCCGAGCTGGAACGCGAATGGCGCCAGGGTAGCGACACCCTGCTGGTCAGCGATGCCCGCGGGATTATCTTCATCGCCAACCAGTCGGGCTGGCGCTATCGGTACCTGAAACCGCTGAGCGACAGCGATCACGCCGAACTCAAGATCACCCGCCAATACGACAAGCAGCCGCTGACACCGCTTCAATACCAATCATTGCGCCGCTTCGACGAGAACAGCGACCTGGCACGGGTCGATGGCCCCGACGGCCCTGCCGATTACTTGTGGGAATCCCTGCCGCTGGCCGCCGAAGGCTGGACCCTGCACCTGCTGCGCCGCCCGCAGGTTGCCTTCGAAGACAGCCGCAACGCCGCACTCGCTGCGGCGGGTATCTGGCTGACGCTGGTGTTTTTGCTGCTGTTTCTCACCCAGCGCTGGCGCCTGGCCAAACTGCGCCAACGCAGCCGCGAAGAACTCGAACAGCTGGTAGAAGAGCGTACCCGCGACCTGCGCACCGCCCAGGAAGGCCTGGTGCAATCGGCCAAGCTCGCGGCCCTCGGGCAGATGTCAGCGGCGCTGGCCCATGAGATCAACCAGCCGCTGACCGCCCAGCGCATGCAGCTGGCGACCTTGCGCCTGTTACTGGATCACGGTCGCGTCGACGACGCCTACAAGGCGCTCAAGCCGGTGGATGACATGCTCACGCGCATGGCCGCCCTCACCGGCCACCTGAAGACTTTTGCCCGCAAAAGCCCCAGTGGCTTGCGCGAACGCCTGGACCTGGCAGCGGTGGTGGACCAGTCCCTTGAGCTGCTCGACACGCGTCTGCGCGATGAACAGGTCAGCACCGTGCTGCACCTGACGCGCCCGGCCTGGGTGCGGGGCGATGCGATTCGCCTGGAACAGGTACTGATCAACTTGCTGCGCAATGCCCTGGATGCGATGCAGGACAAACCCTGCAAACGCCTGGAAATCCGCCTCGAAGCCGACGAACAATTGTGGCGCCTGAGCGTCATCGACAACGGCAGTGGCATCGCCGAGGAAAACCTGGCGAAAGTGTTCGACCCGTTTTTCACCACCAAACCGGTGGGTGATGGCCTGGGCATCGGTCTGGCCGTATCCTTCGCCATCGTTCACGAATCGGGCGGACGCCTGAGCGCTGATAATCACGACAACGGCGCGGTGTTCACCCTCACCCTGCCCATCGACGCGGAGGCTCAAGACCCATGCTGAATTCAGTGATGGTGGTCGACGACGAAAGCAGCATTCGCAGCGCCGTCGAGCAATGGCTGAGCTTGTCGGGTTTCGAGGTGCAGCTGTTCAGCCGCGCCGACGAGTGCCTGGCGCAGTTGCCCAGGCATTTTCCCGGGGTGATTCTCAGCGACGTGCGCATGCCCGGCATGAGCGGCCTGGAACTGCTGGCCGAAGTACAGCGCCGCGATGCCGACTTGCCGGTGATTCTGCTGACGGGCCACGGCGACGTGCCGATGGCTGTCGACGCGATGCGCGATGGCGCCTACGACTTCCTGGAAAAACCCTTCAGCCCCGAAACCCTGCTCGGCAGCTTGCGCCGGGCGCTGGACAAGCGCCGGCTGGTCCTGGAAAACCGTGCCCTGCACGAACAGGCCGACAACCGCGCCAAACTTGACGCCACCTTGCTTGGCGTCTCCCGTGGCTTGCAGACTTTGCGCCGGCAGGTGCTCGACCTGGCGGCGCTGCCGGTCAACGTGTTGATCCGCGGCGAAACCGGCAGTGGCAAGGAGCTGGTCGCCCGTTGCCTGCACGACTTCGGCCCACGCGCCGACAAACCCTTCGTCGCCTTGAATTGCGCGGCCATCCCCGAACAACTGTTCGAAGCCGAACTGTTCGGCCATGAAAGCGGCGCATTCACCGGCGCCCAGGGCAAGCGCATCGGCAAGCTCGAATACGCCGATGGCGGCACGCTGTTTCTCGATGAAATCGAAAGCATGCCCCTGGCGCAGCAGGTGAAATTGTTGCGGGTGCTGCAGGAGCAAAAACTCGAGCGATTGGGTTCGAACCAGAGCATTCGCGTGGATCTGCGGATCATTGCCGCGACCAAACCGGACTTGCTGGAGGAAGCGCGGGCCGGACGTTTTCGCGAGGACCTGGCTTACCGCTTGAACGTCGCCGAGCTGCGCCTGCCGCCGTTGCGCGATCGCCGCGAAGACATTCCATTGTTGTACGAGGCCTTTGCCCGGAGTGCCGCCGAACGCCTGGGTCGCTCCTTTGCGCCGTTGAGCGGGCCGCAGTTGAGTCATCTGCTGAGTCACGACTGGCCGGGCAATGTGCGTGAGCTGGCGAACGTGGCCGAGCGCCAGGTGTTGGGGCTTGGCGAGCCCGTGCCGGCGGGCATCGAGCCTGGGCAGTCACTGGCGGCGCAGCAGGAGGCGTTTGAAGCGCAGTGCCTGCGCGCAGCGTTGACCCGGCACAAGGGCGATGTGAAAGCGGTGCTCGAAGAGCTGCAACTGCCGCGCCGGACTTTCAATGAAAAGATGCAGCGGCATGGATTGAGCCGGGAGATGTTTTTGTAGTGACTGTGCAGGCCTCTTCGCGAGCAAGCCCGCTCCCACAATGACCGAGCCGGTCGCGAATTTTGTGTACGACACCCGCCACTGTGGGAGCGGGCTTGCCCGCGAAGAGGCCAGTTCAGGCAACACACCTGCCAGGACCTAAGCAGTTTTCCGCTCAAACCCAGCCTTTCATGAGCGGATTTCCGCTCATCAACTCCCCTAAACCCCTCTAAACCGCCCCTCTCCCCGTTGGCACAGCTCCTGCTATAGCCCCCGCAGGCTGCGTTTAATCGCGCTCCACAAAAACAATTAAACGAAGGATCCTTCAATGGATAACTCCAACGCCCTGCCACTTGGGTCGGCTGCCGCGCCGGCCAAAGCAAGAACCACCGCCAGTCGCATCAAATCGATCTTCAGCGGTTCCGTTGGCAACATGGTCGAGTGGTATGACTGGTACGTCTATGCCGCCTTCTCCCTGTACTTCGCCAAGACCTTTTTCCCCAAAGGCGACACCACCGCACAACTGCTGAACACCGCTGCGATTTTCGCCGTGGGCTTCCTGATGCGTCCGATCGGGGGTTGGCTGATGGGCCTGTACGCCGACAAAGTCGGACGCAAAAAGGCGCTGATGGCCTCGGTGTACCTGATGTGCTTCGGCTCGCTGTTGATCGCCCTGAGCCCGGGTTATGAAATCATCGGCATCGGCGCGCCGATCCTGCTGGTGTTCGCCCGTCTGCTGCAGGGCCTGTCGGTCGGTGGCGAATACGGCACCTCCGCCACCTACCTCAGCGAGATGGCGACCAAGGAACGTCGCGGTTTCTACTCCAGCTTCCAGTACGTGACCCTGATCTCCGGCCAGCTCATCGCCTTGGCCGTGCTGATCATCCTGCAAAACGTACTGACCACCGAAGAGCTGTATGCCTGGGGCTGGCGTATCCCGTTCGCCATCGGCGCGCTGTGTGCCGTGGTCGCGCTGTACCTGCGTCGCGGCATGGAAGAAACCGAGTCGTTCACCAAGAAGGAAAAGGCCAAGGAAAGCGCGATGCGCACCCTGATGCGCCATCCGAAGGAACTGATGACCGTGGTCGGCCTGACCATGGGCGGTACGCTGGCGTTCTACACCTACACCACCTACATGCAGAAATACCTGGTGAACACCGTCGGCATGAGCATCTCCGACTCCACCACCATTTCCGCCGCCACGCTGTTCCTGTTCATGTGCCTGCAACCAATCATCGGCGGGCTTTCCGATAAAATCGGTCGCCGGCCGATCCTGATCGCCTTCGGTATTCTCGGGACGCTGTTCACCGTGCCGATCCTCACCACCTTGCACACCATCCAGACCTGGTGGGGCGCGTTCTTCCTGATCATGGCGGCGCTGATCATCGTCAGCGGCTACACCTCGATCAACGCGGTGGTGAAGGCCGAACTGTTCCCGACCGAAATCCGCGCCCTGGGCGTCGGCCTGCCGTATGCCCTGACCGTGTCGATCTTCGGCGGCACCGCTGAATACATCGCGCTGTGGTTCAAGAGCATCGGCATGGAAACCGGGTACTACTGGTATGTCACCGCGTGTATCGCCGTGTCGTTGCTGGTGTACATCACCATGAAAGACACCCGCAAGCATTCGCGGATCCTCACGGACTAAGTCCAGGCGCGTTTGACAAAAGGGGGCAGACCGTCGGGGTCTGCCCCTTTTTTGTTTTTCCTGCGCTACATGAAAAATCCTTCACTGCCGTGGGAGGCAGATTAATCACGAGTTAATGCGCTCCCCTCATCCTGAACCTGCCTGATCGATTACCTGTGATGCGCTCATTCAGACCTTGAAAGCGAAAACGCCTGCCGGCCTTAACATCAATTTAATCGATTGTTTTTAGCATAATTTTGCGCTTTTTAATCAGTTTAATTGGCGTAGCATAAAACCCATGCCCAAGACACAAAACGCCAAAGAACCTGGAGAAATGAAGATGAAAACCAAACTGTTCCTCGCCATCGCCCTGTCCGTACTGGCCGCCAACACCTTCGCCGCCGACGGTTACGACCGCACAGGCTCCGCCGTTGCCGCCGATGGTTATGACCGCACTGGCTCCGCTAACGTCGCCGCAGACGGCTACGACCGCACTGGCGGCGCCACCGTCGCTGAAGATGGCTACGACCGTACTGGCGGCGCTACCGTCAGCTGATTGTTTCAGGCGGCACCACAGCCCGGCTTCGGCCGGGCTTAGTCATTTCTGTGGCACCGAAAATCTGCGGGCAAACCATATAACCTGTGGGAGCGGGCTTGCTCGCGAATGCGGTTTTACATTCAACATTTCTGTTGCATGACACACCGCTTTCGCGAGCAAGCCCGCTCCCACATTGTCTGAGTCCGTACTGGAAAAATGTCGGCGGTCCTTGCACCATGTCCGCCTCCCGCAAGTGCCAGGAATTCCCACCATGCCCGACGACATCCACTATTACGAACCCGCCAACGGCCACGGCCTGCCCCACGATCCCTTCAATGCGATCGTCGGCCCGCGTCCCATCGGCTGGATTTCCTCACAGGATGCCGAAGGCCGCTTGAACCTGGCGCCCTACAGCTTTTTCAACGCCTTCAACTACATTCCGCCGATCATTGGTTTTTCCAGCGTCGGGCGCAAAGACAGCCTGAACAACATCGAACAGACCGGCGAATTCGCCTGGAACCTGGCCACCCGGCCATTGGCCGAGCGGATGAACCAGAGCAGTGCCATGGTCGAGCCGCAGGTCAACGAGTTCGAGCTGGCAGGCCTGGGCACCGTCGCCTCGAAAGTCATTCAGGTACCACGGGTCGCCGAAAGCCCGGTGTCCTTCGAGTGCAAGGTCACGCAGATCATTCAGTTGCAGCGGGCCGATGGCAATGTGGTGCCAAGCTGGCTGATTCTCGGCGAAGTGGTCGCCGTGCATATCGCCAAGTGGCTGTTGAAGGATGGCGTGTACGACACCGCCGCGGCAGAACCGATTCTGCGCGGCGGCGGGCCGGCGGACTATTTCCAGCTGGGGCCTGAGGCGTTGTTCAAGATGTATCGCCCGGGGGCGGTGAAGTAATTACCAGAGCAGGTCGGTGTCTTCCTTCACATCCTTGAGGCGGGTCAGCTCCTTGGCCGCCGCCAGATCAGCCTCATTGGCCGTCTTGAAGGTCTGGCCTTCCAGCACTTTGTGAAAACGCGGGGCGCCGGAACCACCCAGCGCTTTGACGGCGATAGCGGCGTGGTAACCACCCTCACCCGGTACTACGGCGGAAACAGCTTCGAAGTATTCAAAGGCTTTACGTGCCATGTCGCGAATCCTGGCTGATTGAGAATGCCGCCATTAAACCCTCAACCGGCCAGTTTGTGTACATCTGCCCCAGACTGGCGCAAGGCCTGCGCCGCCGACACATCCTTGAAGGTGTGAAAATCCAGGCTGTTGACCACCAGTTCCTGCACCAGCTCGGCAAAAACCTCCATCGCCGGGGTGCTGAAATACGCGGTCATGGCCTGCTGGTTGACCCAGAAACCGGACACCAGCCACAACTCGGGGTCGCATAACGAATGCTGCAAGGCAAAGTTCAGGCAACCGGGTGCCGCGCGGGACGGTTCGATCAGGGCGCTCAGGCGCACACCCAGCTCTTGGGAACGCCCAGCGCGCGCTCGGACAAAGGCCATATGACTGACGGGGATCTGCTTGGACATGTTCAACCCTCCCGGGGAGTCGCGTGGCAGCCAGGGGCGGGCTGCGACAGGATCAAAGGTTAAAGGCCTCTGCGCCTGTGTCGTTAGTCGATTCCTGCCGGCGCGTTGCACAATCCTGCGAAGGTGCATCAGTCACCTGTAACAATGCGTAAAACATTGTCGGGGTTGTACCCTGTAGGAGCTGCCGCAGGCTGCGATCTTTTGATCTTAAAAACAAAATCAAAAGATCGCAGCCTGCGGCAGCTCCTACAGGGGTTTGGCTGTGTGTCGGGACGCTGGGTAGGCGAAGGGATGAAGACACTCCGTGCAGAATCAGGCAAGCATCAGGCAGGATGTGTCTACCGCTGCTGCTTGCACAAACTTATGCTCTAGCCATCACCCAAGCCTTGCCGAGGATGCCTTGCATGTCGTCGTTCGATCAATTTCAAGCCCCGCTTGACACCGACATGGAAAAGCAGCGCGCGGAACTGGCGGCGATCATCCGTCGCAACACCGCCGAAGATGGCAGTTATGCCACTGCCATCGGCTCGCTGTTCATGTCGCGCCACAGCCAATCCCACGAGTTCGCTCCGGTGCTCGCTCAACCGGCGCTGTGCATCATGGCCCAGGGGCGCAAGGAAGTTCAGCTGGCCAACGAGTACTTCAATTACGACCCGCTGAACTACCTGGTGGTCTCGGTCTCGATGCCGCTGAGCGGGCGGGTGATCGATGTTTCGGCCGAGGAACCGATCCTGGCCTTGCGCCTGGACATCGACCCGACGGAAATCACCGCGCTGATCGCCGACGCCGGCCCCCTTGGCGTACCCACCCGGCCGACCGGGCGCGGGTTGTATGTCGAACAGCTCGACAGCGCCATGCTCGACGCCGTGCTGCGCCTGGCGCGGTTGCTCGACACACCCAAAGACATCGCCATGCTCGCGCCGCTGATTCGCCGGGAAATTCTCTATCGGTTGTTGCGCAGCAAGCAGGGGCACCGGCTGTATGAAATCGCCATTGCCAACAGCCAGAGCCATCGCATCAGCCAGGCGATCAAGTGGCTCAATGGCAACTACGAGCAGCCGTTGCGCATCGATGATCTGGCCAAGGAAGTGAACCTGAGCGTGTCGACCTTGCATCACCGCTTCAAGGCGATGACGGCGATGAGTCCGTTGCAGTATCAGAAGCAGTTGCGCTTGCAGGAAGCCAGGCGGCTGATGCTGGCCGAAGGATTGGAGGCTTCGGCGGCGGGATATCGAGTGGGGTATGAAAGCCCTTCTCAGTTCAGCCGGGAGTACAGCCGGTTGTTCGGGGCACCGCCGTTGCGGGATTTGGCGCGGTTGCGGTTGTCGGTTTGATCCGGCATTCGCGGTGCCGTGACCGGCGCCTTCGCTGGCAAGCCAGCGCCTACAAGGGATCGCGGTAACCTGTAGGAGCTGGCTTGCCAGCGAAGGGGGCCTGTCAGGCGCCCAGTACCCGGCAAGCCTCGACCGGCAATGTCACCGACACCGGATGCCCAACGCTCAAACCAAAGCCCTGGCACGGCGTACTCAACGCCGTAAACGACACCCCGGAACACTCCACCGTAGTCTCGATGGTCGCGCCAATATCCCGCACGAACGTCACCTTGCCCAGCAAGCGGTTACCCGCCGTGGCCTGCGGCGCCGACAGTTGCAGGTCTTCCGGACGAATCAGCATCTTCACTTTTTCCCCCACCACAATGCTGCTGCAGATCGGCACTTGCAGTGCATCACCGCCCGGCAGGCTGACTTTGCCATTGCCCAGCGCCGTGGCCGGGAAGATGTTGCCCGAACCGATGAAGTCCGCGACGAATTCGTTGGCCGGGTGCCGGTAGATCTCGATCGGCGTACCCACCTGCTGCACCTTGTGCTCGCCCAACACCACGACAATATCGGCCATGGTCATGGCTTCGCGCTGGTCGTGGGTGACCATGATGGTGGTGATGTTCAGGCGCTGTTGCAGCTGACGGATCTCCACCTGCATCGACTCGCGCAGCTTGGCGTCCAGCGCCGACAGCGGTTCGTCGAGCAAGAGGATTTTCGGGTGATTGGCAATCGCCCGGGCAATCGCCACGCGCTGACGCTGGCCGCCGGACAGTTTCGCCACCGGCCGATCGATCATCGGTTGCAGCTGGATCAGTTCCAGCAACTCCACCACCCGCGCCTGCTGGTCAGCCTTGCTGACCCCGCGCAGTTTCAGTGGATAGGCAATATTTTCGCCCACGGTCATGTGCGGGAACAGCGCCAGGGACTGGAACACCATGCCGAAATTACGCAGGTGCGCCGGGGTGTGGCCGATGTCCTCGCCGTCCAGGCGAATCTCGCCACCGCTCAGGGTTTCCAGCCCGGCGATCATCCGCAGCAAAGTGGTTTTGCCGCAACCCGAGGGGCCGAGGAAACACACCAGTTTGCCCTCGGGCAAATGCAGGTTTACATCCTTTACCGCGCAGGCCGAGCCGTAATGTTTCTCGACGTTTTCCAGAATCAGACCAGACATAAATCACCTCAAGAAATCAGAACGAAACGCCACCTTCACCGACCAGCTTCTCCAGCGCCCAGATCAGGACGAAGTCGATCAGCACGATCAGCACGGCAAACGAAAATACGGTGGGGTCGAGCGAGGACACGGTGCGGCTGTACATCCAGATCGGCACGGTCATGACGTCGATGGTGTAGAGAAAATAGGTCACGGTGAACTCGTTGAACGAGACGATGAACGCCAGCAGCATGCCCGCCAGGATCCCCGACTTCATCAACGGCACCACCACGTCGACAATCGCCCGCAGCGGTGAAGCGCCAAGCATTTGCGCGGCCTCCTCGACTTCGCTGCCGATCGAGAGCATGGCCGCCGTGCAGTTCTTCACCACGAACGGCAAGGCCAGGATCACATGGGCAATCACCAGGCGCGAGGTGGTCATCTGGAACGGCAGGCTGTCGAACACCAGCAGCAACGCCAGCCCCAACACCACCATCGGGAACACCAGGGGCAGCGACATCAGTTGCAGGGCCACGGCCTTGCCACGGAACTCACAACGGGTCAGGGCATAGGCTGCCGGCACGGCGATGATGGTCGCAAAAACCATGGTCAGGCACGACACCATCAGGCTGGTGGTCATGGCCTTGCCCAGGCTCAGCACATCGCTGGCATCGGGTGAGACGAAGGTGTGCCAGGCGGCCTTGTACCATTGCAGGCTGTAGCTGCTCGGCGGGAAGTCGAGGTTCGACGCGCCGCTGAACGACATCACGATCATGGTCAGGATCGGCAACACCGCCAGCAGCAGGATGAAGCCCGAGAGGATGCCGGCGAACTTGCCGGTTTCGCCCGGCAGTAGCCCATAGCGTTTCTTGGTCAGGGTGCTCATTGCGAAGCCTCCAGCATGCGCCGACGGCGGCCAGTGATGTATTCGGACAGGGTCATGATCGCGAGGGTGGTGACGATCAGCACCACGCCGGCGGCGGAGGCGGCGGGCCAGTTCATCAGTGGGGCGATCTGGTCATGCACCATCACCGCCAGCATCGGCACGCGGCGGCCACCGAGCAGCAACGGCACCACGAAACTGCTGGCGTTGTAGGCGAACACCAGCGTCGCGCCGGTGATGATCCCCGGCATGCTCATCGGCAACACCACCTGGCGGAACACCTGGAAGCGACTGGCGCCCAGGGTCGCGGCGGCCTCTTCGTACGTACGGGCGACGCCGCGCATGGCACTGGCGATCGGCAGCACGGCCAGCGGGAAGGCGGTTTGCACCAGGCCCATCAGCACGCCGTTCTGGTTGTACAACAGCATGATCGGGCGCTTGATCAGGCCCAGGCCCATCAGTGCCTGGTTGAGCATGCCGCCGGGGCCGAGGATGACCAACCAGCCGTAGCTTTGCAGCAGCAGGTTGACCAGCAGGGGCAACAGCACCGCGGCGAGGAAGATCCGGCGCACAAACGGAGAGGTCAGCCGCGACATGGTGTAGGCCACCGGGATCGCCAGCACCACCGCGATCACCGCGCTGATCAGCGCCAGGCGCAGGGTCAGCATCAGGGATTTGAGGTAGTAGGGTTCGAGCAATTGGGCGTAGCTGGCCAGGCTGAACCCGGACCATTCCGCGCCCTTGGTGCCCACGCTCATGCGCAGCACCAGCAGGCTGGCGGCAATCAGCACGCCCAGGAACAGCATCGACGGTGTGAGGAAAAACCAGGCGCGGGCCGTCGGCGAAACGCCCCGACTCGGGCGCGACTCAGCGGCGCTGACCGAATGGGTCAAAGGTTGGTGTTCCATAGCAAAGGTCTCGTCAATGGAAAGCAGCTGAAGAACACGTCCTTCAAAACCACCGTGAACCCTGTGGGAGCGGGCTTGCTCGCGAAAGCGGCCTGTCAGTCACATGCATGTTGAAATGTGCTGACGCATTCGCGAGCAAGCCCGCTCCCACATTGGATTTGTGGTGTTCCAAAGAGCCGGTGTTCGTCAAACGATCAGGAAGAAAAGATTTCCGTGTAACGACGAATCCATTGGTCATGCACGGTGGCCAGGAAGGCGTTGTCGTGCATGATCGCCTTCTCGGCAATCTGCTCCGGCGTGAGAATGAACGGGCTCTTGCGCGCTTCGGCGGAGATGATCGCCTTGGCGTTGACCGGGCCGTTGTAGATGTCTTCAGCCATCTTGCCCTGCACCAGCGGGTCCAGGGAGTGGTTGATGAAGGCGTAGGTCAGGTCGGTATCGCCCGGACGATTCTTCGGCATCACCGAGAGCATCAGGTCGGTGTAGAAACCTTCCTTCATGCCGAAGGTGGCGCCCAGGCCGTAGGCCGGATCGCGGATCTGTTTCGGGAAAAACGCCGGGGCGTACAGGCCGCCCATGTCCAGGGAACCGGTGCGGAACAGCTCGGCGATCTGGTTCGGGTTTTCGCCCAGGGTCACCACGCGATCCTTGAGCTCGGCGAGTTTCTTGAAGCCCGGCTCGATGTTGTGCTCGTCACCACCGGCCAGTTTGGCGGCGATGATGATCAGGTCCATGGCCTCGGTCCAGTTCGGCGGCGGCAGGAAGATGTTCGGCGACAGGTCGGCGTCCCACAGGGCGGCGTAGCTGTCCGGCGCTTGCTGGATGGTGCGGGTGCTGTAGACCAGGCTGTTGCACCAGAGCAGGTAACCGATACCGTGGCCATTGGCGCCGGTACGGTATTTTTCCGGTACGTCGACCAGGTTGGGAATGCGGTTGAGGTCGGGTTTTTCCAGCAGGTTGGCGGCGGCCAGGCCTTCGGCGCCGACGCCGGCCAGGGTGATGATGTCGTACTGCGGACGATCACCGCCGGCCTTGAGTTTGGCGACCATTTCCGAGGTACTGCCGGTGCGGTCGGCGATGACCTTGCAGCCGTACTTGTCTTCGAAGGTCGCGGCGATGTTGCGCAGTGCAGCCAGGCCGGTGTCGTCGGACCAGGTCAACAGGCGCAGGGTCTTGCCTTGAAAGCGGGTGTCGCTGGCATTGGCCTTGACGAATGGCAGGCTCATGGCCGCCGCGGCAACCGAGGCTACGCCCACGGTCTTGATGAATTGACGTCTGTTCAGATCATGCTCGCCCATTACGGACTCCCTTTGTTTTTGTAGGTATAAGGCAGGTCGAAACTGTTGCATCCGCGCGGCTGGAGCAGCGGGTTACCCCTCGTATTTGCGGGGCTTGGCTGAACCAGTGAGTTCATCCTGAGGTGGTGCAAAACACCTGACTATCGATAAAAAATCATCGAAGCCATGACGCCAACGCATGCCTCGCCATGAGGCATGCGTTCACCGTTTTCGTGCCGTCAGACGGCGCGAATCACGTGTTTGATTTCCTGGAAAGCCTGCAAGCCCCACGGCCCCAGTTCACGGCCGATGCTGCTCTGCTTGTAGCCACCCCAGGCGGTCTGCGGGAAGATCACTTGCGGCGCGTTGATCCACACAAGCCCCGCCTGCAAAGCGTTGGCGACGCGGTCCGCCGCCTCGGCATTGCGCGTGACCACGCTGGCGACCAGGCCGAACTGGCTGTCGTTGGCCAGGGCAATCGCTTCGGCCTCGGAGGCGAAACGGCGCACGCAGATTACCGGGCCGAAAATCTCTTCACACCACAGCGCACTGTCGAGGGGCACGTCAGTGAAAACCGTCGGCTGCAAAAAATACCCGCGCGGCAGATCCGCCGGACGATTACCGCCGCAAACCAGCTTGGCGCCCGCACTCAAACCACGATCGATGTGGCCGAGCACGCGCTGGTATTGCGCCTGATTGACCAGCGCGCCCATTTCCACGTTCGGGTCGAACGGGTCGGCCACGCGAATGGCTTCGGCGCGGGCCTTCACCCGGGTGAGGAATTCATCGGCCAGTTCATCGGCGACCAGCACGCGGCTGGTGGCGGAGCACATCTGCCCGGCGTTGAAGAAACCGCCACCGCAGGCCACGTCCACCGCCAGGTCGAGGTCGGCATCGGCCAGCACCAGCAAGGAGGATTTACCGCCCAGTTCCAGGCTCACGCCCTTGACGGTTTCCGCGGCACGCTGCATGACCTGCACGCCGACCGCGTTGCTGCCGGTGAACGACACCTTGGCGATACGCGGGTCCGCCGACAGCGGTGCGCCAACGGCCAGGCCGGTGCCGCACACCAGGTTGAACACACCGGCAGGCAAGCCGGCCTGGGCAATGATCGTCGCCAGTTCCAGCTCCGGCAGCGGCGTCACTTCCGATGGCTTGAGCACCACGCAGCAACCGGCGGCCAGGGCCGGGGCGAGCTTCCACGCGGTGGTGACCATCGGGAAGTTCCACGGCACGATCAGGCCGACCACACCACACGGCTCGCGGCGCAGGCGCGCACTGAAGTCGTCAGTCGGCAGTTCGACCGGGCTGTCCTGTTTCGCGTCCAGCCCTTCGGCCAGACCTGCGTAATACTCGAACGTGGCGATCACGTCATCGACGTCGATGGCCGCTTCGAACAATGGCTTGCCGTTGTTGCTCGACTGCAAATGCATGAGTTTTTCCCGACCGGCCTGCACGCCTGCCGCAATCGCGCGCAGGATCGCACCGCGCTCGGCACCGCTGGTGTTCGACCAGGCGGCGAAAGCCTTGGTCGCCGCGCCCACGGCCAGGTCGACGGCGCGTTCGTCACCGCCATTTACGGTGGTCAACAGCGCTTCGGTGGCCGGGTTGATCACGCGCAAATGTTCGTCGCCCGCCGACCATTGGCCGTTGATGTACAGGCCATCCAGGGTGGTTGGAAAACTCATTTCGACACCGCCTTGGTCCACTCGGTCTGATCGATTTCAATCAGCGTCGGCCCCTGGCGATCAGTAGCGACACGCAATGCCGTACGCAGTTGTTCAACGCCATTGACCGCCTCGGCGGCGCAACCCAGGGCCTTGGCCACACCGATGAAGTCCGGGGTGTAGATGTCCACGCCGACCGGTTCGATATCCCGGTTGACCATGTACTTCTTGATCTCTTCGTAGCCCTGGTTATTCCACAGCAGCACGATCACCGGGGTGCGCGCTTCCACGGCGCTGGCCAGTTCCGGCAGGGTGAATTGCAGGCCGCCGTCGCCGATCAGGCACACCACCGGAGGACGTGCGCCGCCTTCGACGGTGCCGCCCAACCAGGCGCCAATCGCCGCCGGCAGGGCGTAACCCAGAGTGCCGTAACCGGTCGACGAGTTGAACCAGCGACGCGGGCGCTCGGGGTTGAACGTCAGGTTGCCGGTGTACACCGGTTGGGTCGAATCGCCGACGAATACCGCGTTCGGCAGTTCGTGCAGGACAGTTTCCAGGAAACGGGTCTGGGCCAGGGTCGGCGCATCCCAGTTGGCGGCCAGCTCTTCACGCAAGCGAGCGGCGCGCACCTGGCCCCAATCGTTGCGGCGTTCGGCCAGCGACTTGTGCGACAGGGCGCTGAGCAAGGCCTGGGCGGCGTTGCGCGAGTCCGCTACCAGGGCCAGGTGTGGCGGGTAGTTGCGCACGGTCTGGTCCGGATCGATGTCGACGCGCAGCAGCTTGCCGGGAATCTCGAAACCACCGGCGAAGGTGACGTCGTAGTCGGTCTCGGCCAGTTCGGTACCGATGGCCAGGACCACATCGGCCTCGGCGACCAGGGCGCGAGTGGCGACCAGGCTCTGGGTCGAACCGATCAGCAACGGGTGAGCGGAGTGCAGCATGCCCTTGGCGTTGATGGTCAGCGCGACGGGGGCGTCCAGCAATTCAGCCAGTTCGGTCAGCTCGGCGGCGGCATCAATGGCACCGCCACCGGCGAGGATCAACGGCCGCTTGGCGCCCGCCAGCAGATCGGTCATGCGCGAAACAGCTGACGGCGAAGCACCGGCGCGGTCGATGTTCACCGGCAGGCTGGCGAGCAGGTCGTCGGCTTCTTCAACCAGCACGTCCAGCGGAATTTCGATGTGCACCGGACGCGGGCGACCGGCCTGGAACAGCGCGAAGGCACGGGCCAAAACACCCGGCAATTCCGACGCCGACATCAGGGTATGGGAGAACGCCGCCACGCCACCGACCAGTGCGCTCTGGTTCGGCAACTCGTGGAGCTTGCCGCGACCACCGCCCAGCTGGTTGCGGGTCTGTACGCTGGAGATCACCAGCATCGGGATCGAGTCGGCATAGGCCTGGCCCATCGCCGTGGTGATGTTGGTCATGCCAGGGCCGGTGATGATGAAGCACACACCCGGCTTGCCGCTGGTGCGGGCATAGCCGTCGGCCATGAAGCCGGCGCCCTGTTCGTGACGCGGGGTGACGTGGTTGATGCTCGAACGGGCCAGCCCGCGATACAGCTCCACGGTATGCACCCCGGGAATGCCGAACACCTGCTCGACCCCGTAACCTTCGAGTAACTTGACCAATACTTCGCCGCACGTCGCCATGTGATTGCCCTTCCTGTTCGTTTGAGACGCCGGGCCTGCGCAGTGTTTATGATGGATTGGCAGGTCCAGGGATGGCCTCATTGGAACGGGCGACACGTAGCCGCAACAATGGATAAAAAGTCATACTAGCCATGTCCTCACGTCATACCTTGGATCCCAATGAAACGATTGCCTCCCCTGCCGGCGCTGCACACTTTTCTGATTACCGCGCAGTGCTGCAACTTCACCCGGGCCGCCGAGCAACTGCACATCACCCAGGGCGCCGTGAGCCGGCAGATCGCCGGGCTGGAAGATCACCTGGGTTATGAACTGTTCATTCGCCAGGCCCGAGGCCTGGACCTGACCGCCGAGGGACGCGAGTGGTTGCCACGGGTCCAGCAGATTTTCGGCCTGATCGACGAAGCCGTTGAGCAGATCGGCGAGAAGCGCGAAACCCTGCAACTCAAGGCCCCGACCTGTGTCATGCGCTGGCTGTTGCCACGGCTGTTGCAGTGGCAAAAAGAACGCCCGGACGTGCCGGTCGAGCTGACCACCACGGTCAAGCACGGGGTGGATTTTCATCTCGAACAATTCGACGCGGCGGTGATGTATGGCGCGTCGCCGGACGACTCGCTGGTGGCGCAAAAACTCTTCGACGAGCAACTGACACCGGTGTGTTCGCGGCCCATGCTCGAAGGCCCCCTGGCCCTGCAGACACCGACCGATCTGCAACAACACCTGCTGCTGCACCCCACCCGCGACGAACGGGACTGGAAGGCCTGGTTGAAAGCCGCGGACGTACAGTTGAGCAATGTCGGCAAGGGCCAGCATTTCGAAACCCTGGACCTGGCGATGTCGATGGCGTCCCAGGGGACAGGCGTGGCGATCGGTGACTGGTCGCTGATCGGCGACGACCTGAATGCCGGACGGCTGGTCATGCCTTTCGAATTGAAGGTGAAAACCGGGCTGGCGTATTACCTGGTGTTCCCGGAAAAACCCGGACCTTCAGCGAAGTTGCGTGAGTTGATGGGGTGGTTGGTGGAGCAGGCCCAAAGTCGCTGAGCCCTGTGTAGGAGCTGCCGCAGGCTGCGATCTTTTGACTTTGCTTTTAAAAAACAAGATCAAAAGATCGCAGCCTGCGGCAGCTCCTACAAGGTACCGCGGGTTACCACTTCATTTCGCCCTTGGCGACCTTCGCGCTCAGCTCCAGTGAGCTCTCTTCACCCAGTGCCGGGTAGCGCTTTTTCATCGCTGCAATCAGGGCCGCCGAATCCTTGGCCTTCGCAGTTTCTTCGTCGAAGGCCTTGATGTAATCAGCGGTGAACTGCACGCCGGCCAGGGAACGGGCGGTGTCGCCGAGGTAGTGACCCGGCACGATGGTTTTCGGCTTCAGGCTTTCGATCGAGTGCAGCGTTGCCAACCAATCGGCATGGGACTGCGGGGTCTGGGTGTCGGCCATCCACACATGGATGTTCTCTGCCACGACCACGCCACCGACCACGGCCTTGATCGATGGAATCCACACGAAACTGCGATCCGGTTGCTTGCCCGCAAGACCGACCACCTGCAGTTTCTGCCCTTCGAGTATCAGGCTGTCGCCCTTGAGCACGTCCGGCACGACGGTTCTGGCCGGCACATCAGCGCCCATTTTCGGGCCCCAGAACGCCAATTTGCCGTCGACGGTTTGCTTGATGTGATCAACGGTCGGCTGCGATGCGAGCACTTTGGCCTTGGGGAATGCAGCGGTCAGGGTATCGAGGCCGAAGTAGTAGTCCGGGTCGCCGTGGCTGATGTAGATGGTGGTCAGTTGCTTGCCGCTGGCGCGGATTTTTTCCACCACCTGTTCGGCCTGGGATTTGCCGAACTGGGCGTCCACCAGGATCGCCTCCTTCTCGCCGCTGACCAGCACCGAAGTCACCGGGAAAATCGCTTTTTCGCCGGGGTTGTACACATCCAGGGTCAGTGTCGACGCGGCTGCGTGTGTGGCAAAACCGAGGGCAGTGGTCGCCAGCAAAATGCGCTTCAGGGTGGTGAAACCGATCATCTGTTGCTCCGTTGTTTGATGGCCAAGGTTGGCCGATAACAGAGCTTAATTGCCTGGTTCAGTACAAAAAATGCGATGCTTGAACATAGTTTGTTTCTGAAATCGGGCAAATCATGGATCGTCTGCAAGCAATGAGGGTGTTCGTCACAGTGGTCGATCTCGGCAGCCAGTCGGCTGCGGCCGATCATCTGGAGCTTTCAAGGCCGGTGGTTTCGCGCTATCTGGCGGAACTGGAAGACTGGGTCGGCGCGCGCCTGATGCACCGCACCACGCGCAAATTGAGCCTGACTGCCGCCGGCAGCGAAATACTTCCCCGCTGCCGGCAGATGCTCGACCTGTCCACGGACATGCAGGCCGCCGTCAGCGTATCGGACGATGCACCCCGTGGCCTGCTGCGCATCAGCGTCAGCACTTCGTTCGGCCAGGCGCAACTGGCCGATGCCATGGCGGCCTACGTCAAGCGCTACCCGGGTGTCAGCATCGACATGCAGATGCTCGATCGCACGGTGAACCTGGTGGATGAGCGCATCGACCTGGCCATTCGCACCAGCAATGACCTGGACCCTAACCTGATCGCCCGTCGGTTGACGGTGTGTCGTTCGGTAATCTGCGCCGCCCCCGCCTACCTGCGCGAACACCCGGCGCCCCAGCGGATCGAGGACCTGAGCCAGCACAATTGCCTCACGCACTCGTACTTCGGCAAAAGCCTGTGGCACTTTGAATTCGGGGGAGAACAGGTTTCGGTACCCGTGCAAGGCAACATCAGCGCCAACGAAGCCAGTACCCTGCTGCGCGCCACCCTGGCCGGCGCCGGCGTGGCCATGTTGCCCACCTATCAGGCCGGCGTGCACATCCACAGCGGTGAGCTGGTCCGTCTGCTGCCCCAGGCCGAGCCAAGGCAGATGAACGTGTACGCGGTGTATGCCTCACGCAAGCACATGCCGACGGCGCTGCGCAGCTTGCTGGATTTTCTGGTGGCGAGGTTTCCCGAAGAACCGGAGTGGGATGTTGGCCTGTAACACCGCCCTCTGTAGGAGCGAGCTTGCTCGCGATGGTCGCCAACGATGACGCTGGGAACCTGATACCCCGCGGCGTTCTCAGGCTCATCGCGAGCAAGCTCGCTCCTACAAGGGTTCATCAGTGTTCTGAATACAGCGCTATTGCTGGCAACTCCCCGCCCCTGACCTATGCTCAAGGTAATACCCAAGGGTATTCGTTCAGAGGTCTAAGCCATGAACATCAAAACAAGAAGGTACCTCGCCATCTTCATCACCTGCGCGGTCACGCTCGGCCTGTATGGCGCCGCCGCCTGGCGCGTCGAGCAGCTGCGCAACCTGCCCCGGGAATACGCCAGCTGCAATTTCGAGCGCTGCATTCCCCACAACGCGACCCTCAACGCCTTGCGGTAACCAGGGTCAGGCCTCGTTGTCCTGATCGGCCTTCAAGCGGTCGCGGAACGCTTTTGGCGAGATTCCCACCCGGCGTCGGAACAGGCGCGTGAAGTTGGTCGGATCAGAGAACCCCAACACGTCGGACATTTCATAGATGGTCATGCTGGTGTAGGTCAGCAGGCGCTTGGCCTCCAGCAATTGCCGTTCGTGCATGATCTGCAACGCCGGCTGCCCCGCCAGCTCACGGCAGGTGCCATTGAGGTGCGAAACCGAAATCCCCAGGCGATGGGCCAGGTCCTCGACCTTGACGTGCTGGCGATAGGTCTCCTCCACCAGCTGGATGTAGCCATTGAGGTATTCCCGCGCCCGTTGCGGTCGTTGACTGGCCGACCGGCGCTGGATCACCTGGCGGCTGACCCACACCATGATCACGCTGACCAGCGAATGCATGAGCATTTCCCGCGCCGGTTGATGGCTGGTGTATTCGTTCTGCAACGCACAAAACAGACTGTTCAAGTACTCGGCGTCCTGTCCCGCCGGGTAGCTCTCGGCCTGGGCCAGGGCATTCACCGAATGCCCCAGTTGCCCCTGAAGATGCGTGATCAGCGGCGCCGCGAGGGTCACCACGAAGCCCTCGACATCTTCACTGAAGCGGAAGCCATGCACCGACAGCGGCGGCAGGATCTGGATCGCCGCTTCAGTCAGTTGCGTACGTTTGCCTTCGATTTCAAGCTCTGCCTGACCTTTGAATACGAAGAGCAACTGACATAAATCGGCGTGACGGTGGGGTTTGATTTCCCATTGATGTTCGCGACTGCGTTTGGAAATGGTTTCACAGTGCAGCAAGTCCGGAGTCGGCCAATCCAGGCTTTCCCCGTAGAGCTTGAACACCGGAATCGAAGGCAGGTCAGGCTTGTTCATCACTTCAATCCAGGTTTCGGAATGGACGACGGGCGATAATCGCACCGATTGGCAGAATGTACAGCTATCCGCTCAGTTTTCACCTTCAATTGACAGACCCGCAAGGGAAAAATGCAAGCACTCGATCCATAAAAATCATTCACCGACCCCCGTCGCGTGTAGCTTGCGAGTCATAAAAACAATGAAAACACTGAAAACCCAAGTTGCCATTATCGGTGCCGGCCCGTCCGGTTTGCTCCTCGGTCAGTTGTTGCACAACGCCGGCATCGACACCGTCATTGTCGAGCGTCAGGCTCCGGACTACGTGCTCGGGCGAATCCGTGCCGGGGTACTCGAACAAGGCATGGTAGAGCTGTTGCGCCAGGCCGGTGTGAGTCAGCGCATGGACGCCGAAGGGCTGGTCCACGGTGGCTTCGAACTGGCGCTGGATGGCCGTCAGGTGCACATCGATCTGCAGGCCCTGACCGGTGGCAAAACGGTGATGATCTACGGTCAGACCGAAGTCACCCGCGACCTGATGGCCGCTCGTCAGGTCGCCGGTGCACAGACGATTTACCAGGCCGCCAATGTCGTTCCCCACGGCATGAAAACCGATGAAGCGTTCGTGACCTTCGACAAGGACGGCGAAAGCTGGCGCCTCGATTGTGACTACATTGCCGGATGTGACGGCTTCCATGGCGTAGCACGGCAATCGATTCCCGCCGAATGCCTGAAGGTCTTCGAACGGGTCTACCCGTTCGGCTGGCTGGGGATCCTGGCGGATACCCCGCCTGTCCACGAAGAGCTGGTGTACGCCCGCCACGAGCGCGGTTTTGCCTTGTGCAGCATGCGTTCGGCAACCCGCACCCGTTATTACCTGCAGGTACCGGCGGACGAAAAGGTCGAGGCCTGGTCCGACCAACGCTTCTGGGATGAACTCAAGACCCGCCTGCCGCAAGCGTTGGCGGACAAGCTGGTGACCGGTCCGTCCATCGAGAAGAGCATCGCGCCGTTGCGCAGTTTCGTGGTCGAACCGATGCAGTACGGGCGCATGTTCCTGGTCGGCGACGCAGCGCACATTGTCCCGCCCACCGGGGCCAAGGGCCTGAACCTGGCGGCCAGCGATGTCAGCACGCTGTTCAATATCCTGCTCAAGGTCTATCGCGAAGGCCGTGTCGATCTGCTGGAGAAATACTCCGAGGTCTGCCTGCGCCGGGTGTGGAAAGCCGAGCGGTTTTCCTGGTGGATGACCTCGATGCTGCACCGCTTCGACGATCACGACGCCTTCAGCCAGCGCATTGCCGAATCGGAGCTGGACTATTTCGTCGATTCCGAAGCGGGCCGCAAGACTATTGCGGAAAATTACGTCGGTCTTCCCTATGAGGCTATCGAATAGCTTGCTATCGACTTAAACTGGCGAGCATCCCGCTCGCCGTGCCTCTGGCGGGTGAATCACTGCCGCAGGTTTACCCGTGACCACTCTCCACCAGCCTGACTTGCCCAAACCGGCCATCCGCAGCGTGCTGATCGCGCTGATGCTGGCGATTTTCCTCGGTGCGCTTGACCAGACCATCGTTGCCGTGTCGATGCCGGCCATTTCCGCGCAGTTCAAGGACGTCAGCCTGCTGGCCTGGGTGATTTCCGGCTACATGGTGGCGATGACGGTGGCGGTGCCGATCTACGGCAAACTGGGCGACCTGTACGGCCGGCGCAAACTGATGCTGTTCGGCATGGGTCTGTTCACCCTGGCGTCATTGTTCTGCGGCATGGCCCAGAGCATGGAGCAGCTGGTGCTGGCACGCATTCTCCAGGGTATCGGTGCCGGTGGCATGATCTCGGTCAGCCAGGCGATCATCGGTGACATCGTGCCGCCCCGCGAGCGTGGCCGCTATCAGGGCTACTTCAGCAGCATGTATGCAGTGGCCAGCGTCGCCGGCCCGGTGCTGGGCGGGTACATGACCGAATACCTGTCCTGGCGCTGGGTATTCCTGATCAATCTGCCGCTGGGCCTGGGCGCGTGGCTGGTGGCCAATCGCACGCTGGTGGGCTTGCCGATTCCGCAACGCAAGCCGGTGATCGATTACCTCGGCACGCTGTTGATGATCATCGGGCTGACAGCCTTGTTGCTGGGCATTACCGAATTCGGCCAGGGCCATTCCTGGCGCAGTGTCGAAGTATTGGGTTTGCTGGCTTGCGCGGCGGCTGTGCTGGGCCTGTTCGTGCTGCATGAACGACGGGCGGCGGAGCCATTGTTGCCCATGCATCTCTTCGCCAACCGCAATGCCATCCTGTGCTGGTGCACGATTTTCTTCACCAGCTTCCAGGCCATCTCGATGATCGTGCTGATGCCACTGCGGTTCCAGAGTGTCACCGGTGCCGGTGCAGACGCCGCCGCCCTGCACCTGCTGCCGCTGGCCATAGGCTTGCCGATCGGCGCGTATTTCGCCGGCCGCCGTACCTCCATCACCGGTCGCTACAAGCCGATGATCCTGGGCGGCGCCCTGCTCATGCCGCTGTCGATTCTGGGCATGGCGTTCAGCCCGCCCCAGGCCTTCTGGTTGAGCAGCCTGTTCATGCTGCTCTGCGGGATCGCCTCGGGCATGCAGTTTCCCACCTCGCTGGTCGGCACGCAGAACTCGGTGCAACAGCGGGACATCGGCGTCGCCACCAGCACCACCAACCTGTTCCGCTCATTGGGCGGTGCGGTGGGCGTGGCCTTGATGTCGGCGCTGTTGCTGGCGTTGCTGCAGGATTCGAGCTTCGCCCATCTGGCCGGCGCTTCGCTGCTGGCCGAGGGTCATTCGGGGAATGTTTTGCTGGACGGCCTGAACGCCACGCCGGGGGAGGCACAAAATGCCTTGCGCGCTGAATTGCTGCTGACGTTCCGGCATTTGCTGATGATCAGCGCGGCGGTATCGCTGCTGGGGCTGGCGGCGGCGATTGGCATGCCGAACATGTTGTTGCGCGGACGCGAGGACAAGGTTCTGTAGGAGCGTGGCTTGCCCGCGAACCAGACGCCGCGGTGTGTCTGTAATACCGCGTTATCGTTGTTCGCCGGCAAGCCGGGCTCCTACAGGTCTGCGATATCAAGGGCTGTAATACCCCACAGCCACCAGGAAATGCCCAACCTTTTTCAGGTAGGCATGCTTGTTCTCGACCTTCCCGGTCACCGGGTTTTTCCAGCGGTACTCATACTCGCCGTAATCCTGTTTCGCGATCAACGCCAGCATCGGTTCACCCACCGGCTTGCCATCCGGATCCCTGATCATGCTGAAATCAGTGTTGATCAATCGCAGGTTAGTGCCATGGGCCACGTAGCGCCCGGTATTGATGTCGACGACAAAGACATACAGGTCATCCTGCAGATATCCGCCCTTCAGGGAGTTGATCGCCGCCAGGGTGCCCTTCTCGTCCTTGGCCAGGTCGGTCGCCGCCTTGTTCAGCAAGGCCATGGCCTGTTCCGCCGAGGCCCGGGGCAGGTAGTAGCCGACCGCGAGAATGCGCTGGCCGACGCGCTGATAGTAGACATGCTTGCGCTCCACCTTGCCGTCGGACCAGTTCTGCCAACGGTATTCCGCTTGCTGGATGCCATTGCCCTCGGGCGTTTTCAGCGCCTCCTTGAAGGCCTTCTGCAGATCCGGCCCGAGCACATCCGACACATCGCGGCCAATCAGCGCCGCCGAAGGCCCGCCGCTGGCGAGCATCACACCCTGGGTATCGACCACGAAGACATAGCGGTCCTGATCGACGAACTCGCCCTGGCGGCTGAACGCGGCGAAGGCCTTGTCGCCATTGTCGTGGTAGTAGGCCAGGGCCTTTTCGAGCAAGGCGATGGCGGCCTGGCTGTCAGCCTTTTCCGTCTCAGCCGCTTGAACCTGGCCCAGGCACATCAGCAGCATGCCGCATAACCAGGCCAACTTGTGCACAACTCCCATGGCGCGTCCCTCGTTCTTTTTTGGTGTTTCAAGAGCGTAGACGGCAATGGCGTGGGTGCGGGAGGGATTCATTCCCGGCGAACCGGGAATGAACCAGGGTTTACTGGCGAGTGCGCAACTGCTGCTGCAGGTACTGGATCTGCGCTTGCAGGGAATTGATGGTCCGGGTGACCTGGCTGCGGAACGCATCGAACTCCGCCAGGTTGGCGCTTTGAGAAGCGCCCGAACGGTTGTCCTGCTGGCTTTTGAGGACAACGATGTCCTGCTCCAGACGGTCGATGGCGGCGCCTGGATTGCCCTGTTTCTTCAGCGCCGTGATGTCAGCCCCCAGGCTTTTGAGCTGCGCATCGAATTTTTCGGTGTCCGCCGGGGTTTCCTTCAGGGTGGTCAGTTCAGCGCTCAAGGCTTTGACCTGCGCCTGCAATTGCGTATCGGCATTCTGCTGCTCGGTGTACTGGGCGGTCATCTGGGCCAGGCGCTTGTCGAGCTCGCTGGTTTGCGCGGTCATCTGCGCCAGGCGCTTGTCCAGGTCCGAGGCCTGGCCGGCGACGCCCAGCTGTTGTTTGCCCTGGTCCTGCAACTGGTTTTCCAGCTGTTTGATTTGCAGCTTCAGCGCTTCGCTGTCGCTGGTGACGTTAGTCTGGCTGGCGACCACCTTGCCGGAAATATCCTGCAGGCGCCCCGCCGCTTCTTCACTGATACGCGCAAAGCTTTCCTGGGTCGCCACCAGCTGTTGCTCCATCAGCGAAATCTGCTGGAAGCTCCACCAGGCAAGGCCCGCGAAGGCAAAGAACAAGGCGCCGACCAGGGCCCACAACGGCCCTGTGCTCGCCGCCTTGACCCTGACCGCGGGCGGTGTGCGCGAATGCACGGTGGTGCGGGTGGTCTTCGGGTAATCATCGTCATCGAGGATGTCTGCACGCAGGCTCGGTACATCGTCGAAGTCATCGTGGGCATCGTTACGCATGGACATTGAGTCAACCTTTGTGAAACACGGTGATGGCTTGATGCGGCGCAGTATAACCCCCCATGGCCGCATCGATTGACCCCGGACCCGAACCTCGGTTCAGTGCGGCAGGTATCAGCGAAGGTCCTGGGCCTTCCACCAGGCGCAGAATTCATCGAGCGCCGTCCAGAGACTGACCTTGGGGTCGTAGTCCAGATAATGCCGGGCGCGGCTGATATCCAGGGTGAAATTCTTCTTCATGACCTGCATGCCCAGGCGCGACAGGGTCGGTTCGGGACGTCCCGGCCACAGCTTGCAGAACCCCTCGTTGAGCGCCGCGACGCTGTAGCCCAGGCCGTAGGAACGGTAGCGCGTCACTTGTGGGACTTCCATCCTGCGCATCACGTAATTGACCACGTCCCACAACGGGATCGGCGTTCCGTTGCTGATGTTGTACACCTTGCCCAGGGCTGAACCGCTGGCCAGCAAACTGCTGAGCAAGGCTTCATTGAGGTTTTGCACACTGGTGAAATCGACCTTGTTCAAGCCGTTGCCGATGATCGCCAGGCGCCCCTTGCGCTGCATGTTCAGCAGCCGCGGGAAGATGCTCATGTCACCGGCACCGGTGACGAAACGCGGACGCAGCGCCAGGGTTTCCAGGCCAAACTCCTGGGCACCGAAGACTTTCTGCTCAGCCAGGTACTTGGTCGCGGCGTACGGATGCTTGAAGCGTTTGGGCACTTGTTCTTCGGTCAGCCCCAGGTGATCGCGGCCATCGAAATAGATCGACGGCGACGACAGATGCACCAGCCGCCGCACCCGCTGCTTCAGGCAGGCTTCGACCACGTTTTCGGTGACCTGGACGTTGCCCAGATGAAAGTCCTGATAACGCCCCCACAATCCAACGGCACCGGCGCAATGCACCACGGCCTCAACCTCGGAACACAGGTCGTGGGCCAGGATCGGATCGCTCAAGTCGCCCTGGACGAACTCGGCGCCACGGCGCACCAGGTGCTCGACACTTTCGGCCCGGCGACCGTTGACCCGCACGTCCAGGCCCTGCTCCAGGGCGAATCGCGCAAAGCGCCCGCCAATGAAGCCGCTTGCGCCGGTGACCAGAATTTTCATGAAGTATTCCTTCGGATACAGCTGCGAGATTCAAGCTTCAAGCTGTAAGTTAAATATGATGCGCAGGTTGTTCTCTTGCCGCTTGCAGCTTGACGCTCAAATCTGCCCGAAGGGCACTAGACATTGCCTCGACGCCTGCACCAATTGCTCGGTCAACAACCCCAGCAACTGACCGCCATTGCGCCAATGATGCCAGTACAGCGGCACGTCGATCGGTTTATCTGGCAACAACTCCAGCAAAATGCCGCGTTCCAGCTGCTCGCGCACCTGCAGTTCCGGCACCAGGCCCCAACCCAGCCCGGCCTCGGTGAGGCGAATGAACCCTTCGGACGAGGGGCACAGGTGGTGTTCGAAACCACCATCGACGCCCAGGGACGCCAGGTAGCGATGCTGCAGGAAGTCGTCCGGGCCGAAGACCAGCGCCGGGGTTCGGGCCAACTGATCGGCACGCACGCCGTGAGGAAAGTGCCGCGCAATGAACGCTGGGCTGGCCAGGGCCCGATAGCGCATGGCGCCGAGCAATACGCTGCGCGCACCGGCTACCGGGCGCTCGCTGGCACACAGACACGCCGCGACTTCGCCGGCGCGCATGCGCTTGAGGCCGACGGTCTGGTCTTCGACCACCAGGTCCATCAACAGGTGTTGCTCTGCGCAAAAATCCCCTACCGCCCGGGCCCACCAGGTCGCCAGGCTGTCGGCATTCAGGGCGATCCGCAGGCGTTCGGGCAGGCCCTCCTCGTCCAGCGCCGGCACCAGCGTCTGCAAATCCCGCTCAAGCAGGCGCACCTGCTGCACGTGGTTGAGCAAACGCCGACCAATCTCGGTCGGTGACGGCGGCGTACCCCGCACCAGCACCGGTTGACCGACCCGCGCCTCGAGCAGTTTGATCCGCTGGGAAATGGCCGATTGCGACAACCCCAACACCTGGGCCGCCCGTTCGAAACCGGCCTGCTCGACCACCGCGGCCAGGGCAGAAAGCAATTTATAGTCGAACATCAGTTTTCCTAATGAGCGATCAGCAATATTGGTTTTTCTTATACAGGCTCGTACTGGAGAATGGCTAGTAAGAACTCTCCAACAAGGACCACCGATATGGCTGGTGAAACGTCATTGGCAACGCTGCTGCGCAGCATGAGCCCGCAACTCAACGCCGGCGACTACGTGTTCAGCACCCTGGGCGACGGCCAGTTGCCGGCGGGCCTGGACATCGTCGGCAGCTTTCGCGAGCAGGAAGGCCTGACCGTGATTCTCGAACGTTCCCAGGCTGAACAGGCCGGTTTCAGCTACGACTACGTCGCCGCGTGGATCACCCTGAACGTGCATTCGGCCCTCGAAGCGGTCGGCCTTACCGCGGCGTTCGCCACGGCCCTGGGCCAGGCAAGCATCAGCTGCAATGTGATCGCCGGTTATTACCACGACCATTTGTTCGTCGGCCAGGCCGATGCCGAGCGCGCCATGCAAGTGTTGCGCGACCTGGCGGCGAACGCGGAGTAAAAGCCATGTGGCAAAGTTATGTGAACGGCCTGCTGGTGGCCTTCGGCCTGATCATGGCGATCGGCACGCAGAATGCATTTGTGCTGGCGCAAAGCCTGCGCCGCGAACATCACCTGCCGGTGGCGGCACTCTGCGTGGCCTGCGACGCCTTGCTGGTGGCCGCCGGTGTATTCGGCCTGGCGACGGTGCTGGCACAGAACCCCACCCTGTTGGCCATCGCCCGTTGGGGTGGCGCGGCGTTTCTGTTGTGGTACGGCAGTCAGGCACTGCGCCGCGCCTGCTCGAAGCAGAGCCTGCAACAAGGTGAAAACCAGACCGTGCGTTCGCTGCGCGCGGTAATGCTCAGTGCCCTCGCGGTGACGCTGCTCAATCCCCACGTCTATCTGGACACTGTGTTGCTGATCGGCTCCCTCGGCGCCCAGCAAACAGAACCCGGCGCTTACGTGGTAGGTGCGGCGAGTGCTTCATTGCTGTGGTTCTTCACCCTGGCGCTGGGTGCGGCGTGGCTCGCGCCATGGCTGGCTCGCCCGAGCACTTGGGGTATTCTTGATCTGTTGGTGGCCGTGATGATGTTTGCCGTAGCACTGCAGCTGATCACCGCTGGTTGAATTATTCCAAACGGCTCTGGAACCTCTATTCCACACAGTTGTTGCGTGGTTATGCCGCCACCCCGGTGCTATGATCCGAATCCCTGCGCCGCAAAGAGTACAAACTCCCCGGCGCTTGTTTGGCCGCCCGTGATCGGCCTTGCGCTCACCGCAACAGACCTGATTAGGAGAATCATCATGGCTTTCGAATTGCCGCCACTGCCGTACGCACACGATGCCCTGCAGCCGCACATCTCCAAGGAAACCCTGGAGTTTCACCACGACAAGCACCACAACACCTACGTCGTGAACCTGAACAACCTGGTGCCAGGCACCGAGTTCGAAGGCAAGACCCTGGAAGAAATCGTCAAGACTTCCTCGGGCGGCATCTTCAACAACGCCGCTCAAGTGTGGAACCACACTTTCTACTGGAACTGCCTGGCGCCAAACGCTGGCGGTCAACCAACCGGCGCGCTGGCTGAGGCCATCAACGCAGCCTTCGGTTCGTTCGACAAGTTCAAGGAAGAGTTCAGCAAGACTTCCATCGGCACCTTCGGCTCCGGCTGGGGCTGGCTGGTGAAAAAGGCTGACGGTTCCCTGGGCCTGGCCAGCACCATCGGTGCCGGCAACCCGCTGACCAGCGGCGACACCCCGCTGCTGACCTGCGACGTCTGGGAACACGCTTACTACATCGACTACCGCAACCTGCGTCCGAAGTACGTCGAAGCGTTCTGGAACCTGGTCAACTGGAAATTCGTGGCTGAGCAGTTCGAAGGCAAAACCTTCACCGCTTAAGTCGATGCCCCAAAAAAACCCGGCTTTCATGCCGGGTTTTTTGTGGGTGCAGAAAATGAAGACAATAAAAAACCCGCTGACGAATCAGCGGGTTTTTTATTTGGCAGCCACAGGATCAGAAATCCTCCAACCGCCACACTTCATAAGCCGGCGTCTCATAGGGGTGACTCTGTTTCAGAGCCGCCACCACCGAGCCAATCAACTCATCGGCCACCACAAGCTCGACCTTCCATTCCTCGACCCGTTCGACCTGCCCGGCCTCGCCAATGAACGGCGTACTGCCGTCCAGTGGACGAAACTGGCCCTGGCCCAACACCTGCCAGGCGCAGTGATCGTAAGCGCCGATCCGCCCGCCACCGGCAGCGAATACGGCGCTCTTGACCACTTCGACATGACTGTCGGGAACGAAGAAAGCGAGCTTGTACACAGCTATCAGTTAACCCACACGCGGGCATTACGGAACATACGCATCCAAGGCGCGTCTTCGTTCCAGTCTTCCGAACGCCACGAGTTCTGCACGGCACGGAACACACGCTCCGGGTGCGGCATCATGATGGTCACGCGACCGTCGCGGCTGGTCAAACCGGTGATCCCGCGCGGCGAGCCGTTCGGGTTGGCCGGGTAGCTTTCGGTGACCTTGCCGTGGTTGTCGACGAAACGCATCGCCACGCAACCGGACAGGTCGGCTTCCAGCAACGCTTCTTCGCTGGCGAACTCGGCATGGCCTTCACCGTGGGCGATGGCGATCGGCATGCGCGAACCGGCCATGCCCTGCAGGAAGATCGAGTTCGACTCCTGGATCTGCACCATGGCCACACGGGCTTCGAACTGCTCCGAACGGTTACGCACGAAGTGCGGCCAGAACTCGCTGCCCGGGATCAGCTCGTGCAGGTTGGACATCATCTGGCAACCGTTGCACACGCCGAGGGTGAAGCTGTCGTTGCGCTCGAAGAAGCCCTGGAACGCATCGCGGGCACGGCTGTTGAACAGTGCCGACTTGGCCCAGCCTTCACCGGCACCCAGTACGTCGCCGTAGGAGAAACCGCCGCACGCCACCAGGCCCTTGAACTCGTTCAGGTCGACACGACCGGCGAGGATGTCGCTCATGTGCACGTCGACCGCGTTGAAACCGGCGCGGTCGAACGCGGCCGCCATTTCCACCTGGCCGTTGACGCCCTGCTCACGCAGCACGGCAACCTGTGGGCGGATGCCTTTCTTGATGTAAGGCGCGGCGATGTCCTGGTTGACGTCGTAGCTCAGCTTGACGCTCAGGCCCGGGTTGTCTTCTTCCAGCAGCACGTCGAACTCTTGATCGGCGCAGTCGGCGTTGTCGCGCAGACGCTGGATCTGGTAGCTGGTCTCGGCCCACTGGCGTTGCAGCAGACGACGCTGGCCTTCGAACACGGTGTCACCGTTGAAGGTGATGTTGATCTGGCCATTGTTGATCGGCTGACCGATCACCGACACGCACTCGCCCAGACCGGCAGCGCTGAACTGCGCGAGGATGTCCGCGGTAGCGTCCTGGCGAACCTGGATCACGGCGCCCAGTTCTTCGTTGAACAGGATCGCGGCGATGTCGGCGGACGTTTCCGCCAGGCCGTCGAGGTTCAGGCTCAGGCCGCAGTGACCGGCGAACGCCATCTCGACCACGCTGGTCAACAGACCACCGTCGGAACGGTCGTGGTAGGCCAGCAGGTGACCGTCGGCGTTGAGGCCCTGGATCACCGCGAAGAAGGCCTTCAGGTCTTCGGCGTCGTCGACGTCCGGCGCCTGCTTGCCGAGCTTGCCGTGAACCTGCGCGAGGATCGAGGCGCCCATGCGGTTCTGGCCACGGCCCAGGTCGATCAGGATCAGGTCGGTGGTGCCCTTGTCCATGCGCAGTTGCGGGGTCAGGGTCTGACGGATGTCAGTCACTGGCGCGAAACCGGTCACGATCAGGGACATTGGCGAAGTCACGGACTTGTCCACGCCTTCATCGTTCCAGCGCGTGGCCATGGACATCGAGTCCTTGCCCACCGGAATGGTGATGCCCAGCTCAGGGCACAGTTCCATGCCGACCGCTTTCACGGTGTCGTAGAGACGTGCGTCTTCGCCCGGGTGACCGGCGGCGGACATCCAGTTCGCCGACAGCTTGATGTCGGAGATCTTGCCGATGCGCGAGGCTGCGATGTTGGTCAGGGTTTCGCCGATGGCCATGCGGCCCGACGCTGGAGCGTCCAGCAGTGCCAGCGGAGTGCGCTCGCCCATCGCCATGGCTTCACCGGTGTAGACGTCGAAGCTGGTGGCGGTGACGGCAACGTCGGCCACTGGAACCTGCCACGGGCCGACCATCTGGTCGCGGGCCACGAGGCCGGTGATGGTGCGGTCGCCGATGGTGATCAGGAAGCTCTTGCTGGCCACAGCCGGGTGATGCAGGACGCGCTCGACGCACTCGCCGATGTCCAGGGTCGACGGATCGAAATCGTCGCCCAGCTCGTTTTCACGTACCACCGAACGGTGCATGCGCGGGGCTTTGCCCAGCAGCACTTCGAGCGGCATGTCCACCGGGCTGTTGCCGAAGTGGCTATCCGTAACAGTAAGCTGCGGCTCGGCAGTGGCTTCGCCGACGACGGCAAACGGGCAACGCTCACGTTCGCAGATTGCCTTGAAGCGCTCGAAGTCGGCCGGGCCGACGGCCAGTACGTAACGTTCCTGGGATTCGTTGGACCAGATTTCGTGCGGGGCCATGCCCGGCTCGTCGTTTGGAATGTTGCGCAGTTCGAAACGGCCACCGCGGTCGCCGTCGTTGACCAGCTCCGGGAAGGCGTTGGACAGACCGCCCGCACCCACGTCGTGGATGAAGCTGATCGGGTTCTTGTCGCCCAGCTGCCAGCAACGGTCGATGACTTCCTGGCAACGACGCTCCATCTCAGGGTTTTCGCGCTGTACGGAAGCGAAGTCCAGGTCCGCCGAGCTGGTGCCGGTGGCCATGGAGGAAGCCGCGCCGCCACCCAGGCCAATCAGCATCGCCGGGCCGCCGAGCACGATCAGCTTGGAGCCGACGACGATCTCGCCTTTCTTGACGTGTTCTTCACGGATGTTGCCCATGCCGCCAGCCAGCATGATCGGCTTGTGGTAACCGCGCACTTCATCGCCGTGCGGGGTGCTGATCGACTGTTCGAAAGTACGGAAGTAACCGGTCAGCGCCGGACGACCGAATTCGTTGTTGAACGCAGCGCCGCCCAGCGGGCCTTCGATCATGATGTCCAGCGCGGTCACGATGCGCTCGGGCTTGCCGTACGGCACTTCCCACGGCTGTTCGAAACCCGGGATCTGCAGGTTGGACACGGTGAAGCCGGTCAGGCCAGCCTTCGGCTTGGCGCCACGACCGGTCGCGCCTTCGTCGCGGATCTCGCCACCGGAACCGGTGGATGCGCCCGGGAACGGGGCAATCGCGGTCGGGTGGTTGTGGGTCTCGACTTTCATCAGGATGTGCACCGGTTCCTGCACCGCGCCGTACTGGCGGGTTTCAGGGTCCGGGAAGAAACGCCCGGCCACGGAGCCGACGATCACCGAAGCGTTGTCCTTGTATGCCGACAGAACGCCTTCGCTGTGCATCACGTAGGTGTTCTTGATCATGCCGAACAGGCTTTTTTCCTGGCTCTCGCCGTCGATGTCCCAACTGGCGTTGAAGATCTTGTGACGGCAGTGCTCGGAGTTGGCCTGGGCAAACATCATCAGTTCGATGTCATGCGGGTTGCGCTTCAAACCGACGAAAGCGTTGACCAGGTAGTCGATCTCGTCTTCGGCCAGGGCCAGGCCCAGCTCGGTGTTGGCTTTTTCCAGCGCGGCGCGGCCGCCACCCAACACGTCGATCGCGGTCAGGGGCTTGGGTTCGGCGTGGCTGAACAGGCCGGCGGCCTGTTCCAGGTTGCCCAGGACGATCTGGGTCATGCGGTCGTGCAGTGCATCGGCAATCAGCTGGGCGTCAGCATCGCTGAACTGGCCGGCGACGTAGAAGGCAATGCCGCGCTCCAGGCGCTGGATCTTGCCCAGGCCGCAGTTGCGAGCGATGTCGCTGGCCTTGCTCGACCATGGCGAGATGGTGCCGAAACGCGGCAACACCAGGAACAGACGACCGGTCGGTTCCTGGACCGGAACACTTGGACCGTACTTCAGAAGGCGCGCCAGCACCTGCTGTTCGTCGCCGGTCAGGACGCCGGTAACTTCGGCGAAGTGAGCGAATTCAGCATACAGGCCGCTGACAGCCGGAACCTTCTGGCTCAGTTGCTCAAGGAGCTTGCTGTGGCGAAAGGCAGAAAGGGCAGGAGCGCCGCGCAGGATCAACATCTTCGGGACAGCCTCGGGAAGGGGTGTGCTTTGAGGCCGTGCATTCTAGCCTAAACAGCCCGCGACAGCACCCGAAACGCTACGCACGGTTGCACTCGGGTGTCGATCTGTGTTTCTGCCCCGAGAGTCAGGTTAACCGGACGTGTAACGACAGCTTATTTTTACTGTATCAAAATGCACAAAAGGTCCATTCCTGCGGGCTTTCGGCCGGTTTTTCGATCGCTAGCAGATAGGCCCTTCGCTGTCGAGATATGGCGCCCGTGGTCCTTTGCGTATACTGCGCAGATGTTTTCCCCAACGGCTTTGCGTCCGCGGTACGCCAAATGGCTGATCGCAACCGGACTCTTCCTGATGCTCAGTGGCTGTGTTGATAAACCCAACACACTGGAGCGCGTAAAGGAGGATGGTGTGCTGCGGGTGGTTACCCGGAACAGCCCCGCCACCTACTTTCAGGATCGCAACGGTGAAACCGGCTTCGAATACGAGCTGGTGAAGCGCTTCGCCGACGATCTGGGGGTCGAGCTCAAGATCGAGACGGCCGACAACCTCGACGACCTGTTCGACCAGGTGGGCAAGCCCAATGGCCCGGTACTGGCGGCCGCCGGCCTGGTCAGCAGTGAAGCGCGCAAGAAGCAGGTGCGGTTTTCCCACTCCTACCTGGAAGTCACGCCGCAGATCATCTACCGCAACGGCAAGTCGCGCCCTACCGACGCCAAGGATCTGGTCGGCAAGAAGATCATGGTGCTCAAGGGCAGCACCCACGCCGAGCAGCTCGCACAGCTGAAACAGAAATTTCCCGGCATCGAATACGAAGAATCCGACGCGGTCGAGGTCGTGGATCTCCTGCGCATGGTCGACGAAGGTCAGATCGATCTGACACTGGTCGACTCCAATGAAGTGGCGATGAACCAGGTGTACTTCACCAACATCCGGGTCGCCTTCGACCTGGGGGATGCCAGCAACCAGAGCTGGGCCGTGGCCCCGGGCGACGACAACAGCCTGCTCAACGAGATCAACGAGTACCTCGACAAGGTCAAGAAGAACGGCACCCTGCAACGCCTCAAGGACCGTTACTACGGGCATGTCGATGTGCTCGGCTACATGGGCGCCACCACGTTTGCCCAGCACTTGCAGCAACGCCTGCCCAAGTACGAACAGCACTTCAAGGCGTACGCCAAGAAAGAGAAAGTCGATTGGCGCCTGCTGGCGGCGATCGGCTATCAGGAGTCCCTGTGGCAACCGACCGTGACCTCCAAGACCGGCGTGCGCGGCCTGATGATGCTGACCCAGAACACCGCGCAGGCCATGGGCGTGTCCAACCGCCTCGATCCGAAGCAGAGCATCATGGGCGGCGCCAAGTACCTGGCCTACATGAAAGAACAGTTGGACGATTCGATCCAGGAACCGGATCGCACCTGGTTTGCCCTGGCCGCCTACAACGTCGGCAGCGGTCACCTCGACGACGCCCGCAAGCTGGCCGCCAAGGAAGGGTTGAATCCGGACAAATGGCTGGACGTGAAAAAGATCCTGCCGCGCCTGTCCGAGAAGAAGTGGTACAGCAAGACCCGTTACGGCTACGCCCGTGGCGGCGAACCGGTGCATTTCGTGGCGAACATCCGTCGCTACTACGACATCCTGACCTGGGTCACGCAGCCGCAGCTTGAAGGCGATCAGGTCGCCGAGGGTAACTTGCATGTGCCCGGCATCGACAAGTCCAAGCCGTCCCAGGAACCTGCCCCCCTCTAACATCTACCACCAAACAACTGTGGGAGCCAGCCTGCTGGCGATAGCGGTTCATCATTCAACATCTTTGTTGACTGACTCGCCGCAATCGCCAGCAGGCTGGCTCCCACATTGGTTTTGTGTTGTTGCTCAGGCCTTGGCAGCCGCCAGAATCAGCGCCTTCATCTCCGACACCGCCGATTTGAACCCCACAAACAACGCATGGGCCACCAGCGCATGGCCGATGTTCAATTCGTTGATGCCCTTGATCGCCGCCACCGCCTCGACGTTGTGATAATGCAGGCCGTGGCCGGCATTGACGATCAGGCCTTGAGTCAGGCCGAACGCTACGCCATCGGCGACGCGCTTGAGTTCTTCAGCCACTTCGGTCGGCGTCTCGGCGTCGGCATAACGCCCGGTGTGCAGTTCGATGGCTGGCGCACCGACGCGACGCGAGGCCTCGATCTGCCGTTCGTCGGCATCGATGAACAGCGACACTTCCGAACCGATCTTCGACAGGCGCTCCACCGCGGCCTTGATCCGCGCTTCCTGCCCCGCCACATCCAGCCCGCCTTCGGTCGTCAGTTCCTGTCGGGTTTCCGGCACCAGGCAAATATGCGCCGGGCGAATACGCTCGGCGAACTGCATCATTTCCTCGGTGACGCCCATTTCGAAGTTCATGCGGGTTTGCAGCACGTCCTTGAGCAGCAGCACGTCGCGCTCCTGGATGTGCCGGCGGTCTTCACGCAGGTGCACGGTGATGCCGTCAGCGCCCGCCTCTTCCGCATCCAGTGCTGCCTTGACCGGGTCCGGGTAGCGAGTGCCCCGGGCCTGACGCAGGGTGGCAACGTGGTCGATGTTTACGCCAAGAAGAATGCGGGTGCTGGTGGTCACGGAAGCGCTCCAGAATCAGAAAAAGTTCGGTGCACAGCATACGGGGAGACTACGGCTTGCGAAACAGCTCGCGACTGACCAGAGGCCGGCCACCCAGGTGAACGGCCAGCGCCTGGCGCATCAGACGCTTGGCCGCCGACAACGCACCCGGTGCGCTCCAGTCAGCTTCAGCCATGGCCAGCAGCTCCGTGCCATTGAACAACCCGGGCTGCAGCAGATAGACCCGCTCCAGGCCCGCATCCACCTGCAAACGGTAAAGACCGTCTGGCGCAACGGGTTGGTCGTGGATATCGGTTTTCAGTGAAAAACCGTAGCCCAGGTCATCCAGCAAGCGCCATTCGAACGAGCGCAGCAACGGCTCCAGCGGACGGCCTTCGGCCAAGGCCAGCAAAGTCGCGGCATAGTGATCGAACACTGCGGGGAAAGGGTCTTCGGCAGGCAGCAGGCGAATCAACAGCTCATTGAGATAAAGCCCGCTGAACAGCGCCTCGCCGTTGAGCCAGGTGGCGATGCCGGCACTCTCCATGCGCCCGACGTTCTTCAGCTCGCCCCGCCCGCGAAACTCGACCTCCAACGGCACAAACGGGCGCGCCAGCGTCCCGGCCTTGCCCCGCGCGCTGCGCAACACCGCCCGCAGCCGACCTTGCGGCGTGAGGAAGTCCACCAGGGCGCTGCTTTCGCGGTAGGCACGGGAGTGGAGGACGTAGGCGGGTTGGGGGATGGGTTGGGACATGGAGATCAGAGCTCTCAATGAATAAACGCAGTTTTACAAGCAACCCAAAACCAATGTGGGAGCGGGCTTGCTCGCGAAAGCGGTGTAACAGTCAACATCAATGCTGAATGTTACATCCTCTTCGCGAGCAAGCCCGCTCCCACAGGGTTTTGCTGTGTATCTGAAGCCCCAGTTACAGGTCGCCGTAACCCAGCGAACGCAAGGCGCGCTCGTCATCGGACCAGCCACCCTTCACCTTCACCCACAGGTTGAGCATGATTTTGGAGTCGAACAACAGCTCCATGTCCTTGCGCGCTTCGGTGCCGATGCGCTTGATGCGCTCGCCCTTGTCGCCAATGATGATCTTCTTCTGGCCATCACGCTCGACGAGGATCAGGGCATGGATGTGCAGGGTCTTGCCCTGCTGCTTGAACTCTTCGATTTCAACGGTGATCTGGTACGGCAGCTCGGCGCCCAGCTGGCGCATGATTTTCTCGCGTACCAGCTCGGCGGCGAGGAAACGGCTGCTGCGGTCGGTGATCTGGTCTTCCGGGAAGAAGTGATCGTTTTCCGGCAGATGATCAGCGATGACCTTTTCCAGCGCGTCGAGGTTGTGCCCGTGCTGCGCGGAAATCGGGATGATCTGCGCGTTCGGCAGCTGCTCCTGCAACCAGCTCAGGTGCGGCATCAGCTCGGCCTTGTCTTCGATGCGATCAGTCTTGTTCAGTGCCACGATCAGCGGGCCGGTCACGTACTGGACGCGCTCGAGGACCATCTGGTCTTCGTCGGTCCACTTGGTGCGATCGACCACGAAGATCACCACGTCGACGTCTTTCAACGCCGCCGAAGCGGTCTTGTTCATGTAGCGGTTCAGGGCCTTCTCGCCACCCTTGTGCATACCAGGGGTGTCGACGTAGATCGCCTGCACATCGCCCTCGGTCTTGATGCCGAGCATGTTGTGACGGGTGGTTTGCGGCTTGCGCGAGGTGATCGCCAGCTTCTGGCCGAGGATGTGGTTGAGCAACGTGGACTTGCCCACGTTCGGACGGCCGACGATGGCAACATAGCCACAGCGTGTTGCGTTTGTATCAGTCATTGCCATTCTCCACACCCAGGGCAATCAGTGCTGCGGCGGCCGCTACCTGTTCGGCAATACGACGGCTCACACCCTGACCTCGGCTTTTTTCATTCAATAGGATGATTTCACATTCGACGAAGAACGTCCGGCAATGCGGTTCACCCTGGATATCCACCACTTCGTAACGCGGCAGCTCGCAACCACGGGACTGCAGGAATTCCTGCAGGCGGGTCTTTGGATCTTTGTTGGTGTCGACCAGAGTCAGGCCTTCGAACTCTCCGGCCAGCCAGGCCAGCACGCGCTCGCGTGCCACTTCCATGCCAGCGTCCAGGTAGATCGCACCAATCAGCGCTTCCAGGGCATCGGCCAGGATCGACTCGCGACGGAAACCGCCGCTTTTCAATTCACCGGAGCCCAGGCGCAGGTATTCGCCCAGGTCGAAACCACGGGCCAGTACGGCCAGGGTCTCACCTTTGACCAGGCGTGCGCGCAAACGCGACAGCTGGCCTTCGCGGGCCAGCGGGAAGCGATCGAACAAGGCCTCGCCGGCGACGAAGTTGAGGATGGCATCACCGAGGAATTCCAGGCGCTCGTTGTTACGCCCGGCAAAACTGCGGTGAGTCAGGGCCAGGACCATCAGTTCCTGATCCTTGAAGGTGTAGCCGAGCTGACGCTCGAGACGGCTTAAGGAGACGCTCACGGTTTACCCACGCTGAGTTCGTGGTTGGATTCCACCGCCATCGCCGTGAGTCGGCGCAGGCTTGGGACAATTAACGCTGTGTTCAAAAATAACGTCCTGAATATCGTTGTTTTCATGCAACTGTCGCCGATTGTACCGACTCCAGAAATGCATTCGGCGCTGTGTTCAACAGCGCCGTGTTTGATTACTGGATCAGGCCAACCCGCGAGAAATTCGGCAGGTGACTGAGTTTGGGTTCCGGCCAGCTCATCCAGACTGCGAAGGCCTTGCCGACGATATTCTTGTCGGGAACCATGCCCAGCAGATCCTTGGGAATGGCTGGATCATCCCAGTAGCGACTGTCGTTGGAGTTGTCGCGGTTGTCGCCCATCATGAAGTAGTGCCCGGCTGGCACGGTCCAGGTACGGTCCGGCGTTGCGCGGTAGCGGCTCATTTCCTTGCGGATCAGGTGCTCGGCGACACCGAGTTTTTCCTTGTAGAGCTCGGCGCTGCCCAGCGTGCCCGGCTCGGAGCCGACCAGCTTTTCGGCAATCGACTCGCCGTTGACGAACAGACGCTTGTCCGCGGTGTACCGCACCGTGTCGCCCGGCAGCCCCACTACACGCTTGATGTAGTTGACGTTCGGATCGCTCGGGTAGCGGAACACCATCACATCGCCACGCTGTGGCTCACCGACTTCGATGACTTTCTTGTCGATCACCGGCAAGCGGATCCCATAGGAAAACTTGCTCACCAGGATGAAGTCGCCGACGTCCAGGGTCGGTTTCATCGAGCCGGACGGGATCTGGAACGGTTCCACCAGGAACGAACGCAGCACCAGCACGATGAACAACACCGGGAAGAACGACTTGCCGTATTCAACCAGCAGCGGTTCCTTGCTCAGCTTCTCGACCACCACCCCGTCAGGCTGGCTGACGCTGCCCTGATAGGAAGCGATGGCGGCACGCCGACGCGGTGCCAGGATCAACAGATCGAGCAACGCCAACAGGCCGCAGACGAACACGGCGATGACCAGCAACAGCGGGAAATTTAGTGACATAGGACCTAACTATCCAACCTGAGCACGGCAAGGAAGGCTTCTTGTGGAATTTCCACGTTGCCGACCTGCTTCATGCGTTTCTTACCGGCCTTTTGCTTTTCCAGCAGCTTTTTCTTACGGCTGACGTCACCGCCGTAGCATTTGGCCAATACGTTCTTTCTGAGCGCCTTGACGGTTGTACGCGCCACAATCTGCCCGCCAATGGCGGCCTGGATTGCCACGTCGAACATCTGCCGCGGAATCAGTTCTTTCATCTTCTCGGTCAACTGGCGACCTTTGTAGTGCGCATTGTCACGGTGCACGATCAGCGCCAGGGCGTCGACCTTGTCGCCGTTGATCAGCACGTCCAGTTTCACCAGACTAGCCGATTGGTAACGATCGAAATGGTAATCCAGCGAAGCATAGCCGCGACTGGTGGATTTCAGGCGATCGAAGAAGTCCAGCACCACTTCGTTCATCGGCAAGTCGTAGGTCACCTGGACCTGGGAGCCGAGGAACAGCATGTCGACCTGCACGCCACGTTTTTCGATACACAGGGTAATGACGTTACCCAGGTGCTCTTGCGGCACAAGGATATTGGCGCGCACGATCGGCTCGCGCATGTCTTCGATCGACGACAGATCCGGCAATTTAGACGGGTTATCGACGTAGATCGTCTCACCGGTCTTGAGCAGCAGCTCGAAGATTACCGTCGGCGCCGTGGTGATCAGGTCCAGGTCGTACTCGCGCTCCAGGCGCTCCTGGATGATTTCCATGTGCAGCATGCCGAGGAACCCGCAACGGAAGCCGAAGCCCAGGGCGTCGGAGCTTTCCGGGGTGTACTGCAGCGACGAGTCGTTCAGGGTGAGCTTTTGCAGGGCTTCACGGAAGTCTTCGAAGTCGTCGGAGCTGACCGGGAACAGACCGGCGTAGACCTGCGGCTGAATGCGCTTGAAACCTGGCAGCACATCGACGTCCGGTGTCGAGCTCAAGGTCAGGGTGTCACCTACCGGTGCACCGTGAATGTCCTTGATACCGGCAATGATGAAGCCCACTTCACCGGCCTTCAGGTCGACGGTAGCGGTGTGTTTCGGGTTGAACACGCCCACGCTGTCCACCAGGTGGATCTTGCCGGTGGACTTGACCAGGATCTTGTCGCCCTTCTTCACGCGACCGTGGCGCACGCGCACCAGGGACACGACGCCCAGGTAGTTGTCGAACCAGGAGTCGATGATCAACGCCTGCAGCGGATCTTCGATGTTGCCGGTTGGCGCAGGAATGGTGGTAACCAGGCGCTCCAGCACTTCATCGACGCCCAGGCCGGTCTTGGCACTGCAAGTGACCGCGTCGGTGGCATCGATGCCGATGATTTTTTCGATTTCTTCTTTGACGCGGTCCGGATCGGCCTGTGGCAGGTCGATCTTGTTCAGCACCGGCATCACTTCCAGGCCCTGCTCGATCGCCGTGTAGCAGTTGGCAACCGACTGTGCCTCGACGCCCTGACCGGCATCGACCACCAGCAGCGCGCCTTCACAGGCGGCCAGCGAACGGCTCACCTCATAGGTGAAGTCAACGTGGCCGGGGGTATCGATGAAGTTCAGCTGGTAGGTGACGCCATCGCGAGCCTTGTAATACAGCGTAACGCTGTGCGCCTTGATGGTGATCCCGCGCTCACGCTCAAGATCCATGGAATCCAGTACCTGGGCTTCCATTTCACGCTCGGCCAGGCCGCCGCACATCTGGATGAAGCGATCGGCCAGCGTCGACTTGCCATGGTCAATGTGGGCGATGATGGAGAAATTGCGGATATGACTCAAATCACTCACGGATCAACACTCAAAAAGGCTGCAGGCATAGCCCGCCGAAAAATAGCCGGGAATTGTACCTGATCCACGGCGCAAGCGTCACGTTTGCAGGCCAGACGGCCCGTACAAAAACGCCCCGGTCTGGTGACAGGGGCGTTTTTCATCATCGGCGCAGCGCGGAACAGGCCGCCATCAACCGGCGCGACGCAACAACCAGAGCCCGGCCAGGGCACAGACACTGGCGGGCACGAGCACCGCGAACAGTGGCGAAAAACCGAACACCAGGCTCGAAGGCCCGAGCAAATCCTGGGCAATACGGAAGGTGAAGCCCACCAGTACGCCAGTGAACACCCGCTGACCAAGGGTCACAGAGCGCAGCGGACCGAAGATGAAGGAGATCGCCATCAGCACCAGGGCCGCGGTGACCAGGGGCTGCAACACCTTGACCCAAAATGCCAGCCAGTATCGGCCGTTGTTCAGCCCCTGGTCCGCCAGATAGTGGATATAGCCCCAAAGCCCCGAGATCGACAGCGATTCCGGCGCCATCACCACCGTACTCAACAGTTGCGGGCTCAACGCCACTTCCCAGCGCTCGACCGGAGCGGTGACCACTTCGGTGCTCTTCTCGTGGAATACCGTGGTGGTGACATCGGACAACTGCCAGTGATCCTTGTCGAACTCCGCGCGCTTGGCGAAGCTCGCCGACAACATGTGGCGTTCCTTGTCGAAGTGATAGCGGGTCACGCCATACAGCAGGCCATTGGGTTGCACGGAGTTGACGTGGATGAACTCGTCACCCTGGCGATGCCACAGGCCGTGCTTGGCGCTTTGCGCGTCGCCACTGCCCTGGGCCAGCGAGCGGTTGGCCTGGGCGGTGCTTTCGGTCGCCGGCGCCACGTATTCGCCGATCAGCACCCCCACCACCATCAGCACCAGCATCGGCTTCATGACCGCCCAGACGATGCGTCCGATGGACACGCCAGCCGCGCGCATGATGGTCAGCTCGCTGTTGCTGGCCAGGCTGCCGAGACCGATCAGGCAACCGATCAGGGCTGCCATCGGCAGCATGTCGTAGAGCCGGCGTGGCGCCGTCAGCAACACGTAGCTCAGGACATCGAGCAGGGTGTAGGTATCGCTGGCGTCGCCCATCTCGTCGATGAACGCAAACAGCGTGGCCAGGCCGAGAATGATCCCCAGTACCGCCAGGATCGCCACGAATACGCTGCTACCGATGTAGCGATCGAGCTTAACCACGGGCCACCTCCCGGGCGCTGCGGCGACTCGCCCGCTTCAATTGCAAGGGTTCCCAGTAGAGCAGGCCCAGGCCGATGACCAGGAATATCCCGTGCACCCACCACAAGCCCAGCGCCGGCGGGATCTTGCCCTTTTCGAGGGCGCCGCGCGCGGCAATCAGGATGGTCAGGTAAGCCATATAAAGAAGGATCGCCGGCAACAGCTTGAGGAAACGGCCCTGGCGCGGATTGACCCGCGACAACGGCACCGCCATCAAGGTCACGATGAACACCAGCAACGGCAGGGACAGGCGCCATTGCAGCTCGGTGCGGGAACGGATGTCGTCGCTGCCCAGCAAGGAGCCCGTGGTCATGGCGTCACGGTCGGTCACTTCGTCGCTGACGTCCGGCTTGGGCAGCAGCACGCCGTATTCGTCGTACTTGATCGCCCGGTAATCAGCCTGCCCCGGGTTACCGTCATAGCGATAGCCGTTGTCGAGGATCAGGTAGCGGTTGCCGTCGGGGCGGATTTCCTGCCGGCCTTTTTCAGCCACCAGCACGGAGATCCCGCGATCCTTCTTGTCGGAACTGATGTTCTTTTGCGAAATGAAGACCCCCGCCAGGTTGATGCGGTCGTCTGTCAACTGCTCGGTATAGGTCACCCGCGTACCGTCGCGCAGGGCCTGGAAGCGGCCTGGCTCGAGGGTGTCGAACTCGGTCAGGGCATCCTGCTTGTTCAGCAGCAACTGGAACTGATTGGCACCCTGGGGCGCCAGGCTCAGGCTCAACCAGGCAACGACCAGGGCAACCAGGGTCGCCGGGAACAGGGTCATGCGAAACAGGCGTTGCTGGCTCATGCCCGTGGCCGACAGCACGGTCATCTCGCTTTCAAGGTACAGGCGGCCATAGGCCAGCAGGATCCCGAGAAACAGGCCCAGCGGCAGGATCAGCTGCAGGAACCCTGGCAGGCGAAAGCCCATGATGAGGAACAGCGAGCCCGGATCCAGTTGACCCGAAGCGGCCTGCGCGAGGTACTTGATGAAGCGTCCACTCATGATGATGACCAGCAACACCGCACTGACGGCGCTCAAGGTCAACAGGACTTCGCGGGATAGATAACGGAAGACAATCAAACCAGACACTCCAGGGTTGTCAGGCTAAGGCGGCCAAACAAGCAAACACATCAGACAGCCCGCATTGCAGAACTGCTGAAAAAAAGATGGCGCATTATCCTGTGATTGGGTGCGCCTGTCACTGCGCAATGCGCGGGCAGGTATGTAGGAGCGAGCTCGCTCGCGATGGTCGTCAACGATAACGCGTGAAGCCTGACACCCCGTGGCGCTCTCAGGTTTTTCGCGAGCAAGCTCGCTCCTACAGTGGCCGACGAAACCGTGAAGATCGTACAACACAGGGTTGTCAGGCCCCGCCGGCGAGGTTCAAACTGCCGCCTTCGTCGCCGGTCGATCCTGGCGCCTCTCTCTTTATAAGCAAGCGCTGCCCGCACCTTGTCCAGCGCTTGCGTATCGACCATCAATTCAGGGACCCGGACATGGAACTGGTTGTAAAAAGCGTCAACCCGCAAACGTTGAAAACCGCCACGCTGGTGGTCGCCGTCGGCGAAGGCCGCAAGCTCGGCGCTGTTGCCAAACAGCTCGACGAACTCAGCGCCGGCGCCATCAGTGCCGTGCTCAAGCGCGGCGACCTGGCCGGCAAGGTTGGCCAGAGCCTGTTGCTGCACAGCCTGCCGAACCTGAAAGCCGAACGCGTATTGCTGGTCGGCGTGGGCAAGGATGAAGAACTGGGCGACCGCCCGTTCCGCAAGATCATTGCCGGCATCCTCTACACCCTCAAGGGCCTGGGTGGCAGCGATGCCGTGCTGGCACTGGATGAAATCGTGGTCAAGGGCCGTGACAGCTATGGCAAGACCCGCCTGCTGGCCGAAACCCTGGTGGACGGCGAATACCAGTTCGACCAGTTCAAGAGCCAGAAAGCCGAGCCACGCGCCCTGAAAAAAGTCACCCTGGTGACCATCAAGGCCGCCGAGGCTGAAGTGCAACGCGCCGTGAACCACGCCACCGCGATCGCCAACGGCATGGCTTTCACCCGCAACCTGGGCAACCTGCCGCCGAACATCTGCCACCCGACTTTCCTCGGCGAGCAGGCCAAGAGCCTGGGCAAAGAGTTCAAGGACCTGAAAGTCGAAGTCCTCGACGAGAAGAAGATCAAGGCCCTGGGCATGGGCTCGTTCTACGCGGTCGGCCAGGGCAGCGCCCAGCCTCCGCGCCTGATCGTCATGCAATACAACGGCGGCAAGAAGTCCGAGAAGCCTTACGCCCTGGTCGGCAAGGGCATCACCTTCGACACCGGCGGCATCAGCCTCAAGCCGGGTGCCGGCATGGATGAAATGAAGTACGACATGGGCGGCGCCGCCAGCGTGTTCGGCACCCTGCGTGCCGTGCTCGAACTGAAGCTGCCGATCAACCTGGTGTGCATCCTGGCTTGCGCCGAGAACATGCCGAGCGGCAACGCTTCGCGTCCGGGCGACATCGTCACCACCATGAGCGGCCAGACCGTGGAAATCCTCAACACCGACGCCGAAGGCCGCCTGGTGTTGTGCGACGCCCTGACTTACTCCGAGCGCTTCAAGCCGCAAGCAGTGATCGACATCGCCACCCTGACCGGTGCCTGCGTGGTTGCACTGGGCTCCCACACCTCGGGCCTGCTGGGCAACAACGACGAACTGATCGGCCAACTGCTGAGCGCCGGCAAGACTGCCGATGACCGCGCCTGGCAACTGCCGTTGTTCGATGAGTACCAGGAACAGCTGGACAGCCCGTTCGCCGACATCGCCAACATCGGTGGCCCGAAAGCCGGCACCATCACGGCGGCCTGCTTCCTGTCGCGCTTCACCAAGAACCTGAACTGGGCGCACCTGGACATCGCCGGTACCGCATGGACCAGCGGCGGCAAGGACAAGGGCGCCACTGGCCGTCCGGTTCCATTGCTGACCCAGTACCTGCTGGACCGCGCCAAAGCCTGAAACCAATGATCCCGGGTGGCGTTGCCTGCCAGTGACGCCACCCCGGCTCAGGAACCGCAATGACCAAAGTCGACTTTTATATCCTGCCCAGCGCCGATCCTTCGGCACGCCTGGACTTTGCCTGCAAGCTCACCGAGAAAGCCTGGCGCATGGGCCACCGCATCTACCTGCATTGCAGCGATGCGACCCAGCGCGATGATCTCGATGCGCGGCTGTGGGCGTTCAAGGGCGAAAGCTTCGTGCCCCACGGCCCTGCCGACAGCGAACCAGACGGCTTGATTGTCCTGGGATTGGGCGAAGACTGCGGTCAGCATCAGGATTTGCTGGTCAATCTCGACCTGAAAGTCCCGGCCTTCGCCAGCAAGTTCGCCAGAGTGGCGGAAGTGGTGGTGGAGGATCCGACGATCAAGGCTGCTGCGCGGGAGAGTTTCCGTTTCTACCGCGAACAGGGCTATCCTCTGCAAGATCACCGTTTACAGCGACTCTGAGCATTCCGATGGACACTCCAAAACCGCTGCAACAATCCGCGCACCTGCTGGACGACCTCGAGTCGATCCGCCAACTGCTCGGCGATGACAACCTGCAACCACCGCTGCTGACCGATACGGTCGAAGAAGGTGACCAGGAACAGATTCCGATGCTGTTCGACACCGTCAGCGAGCCTGCGCCGGTCGTCGAACCACCCGCCCCCAAACCCGCCGCTGATCCGGCACCGACGGCCAGTAAAAGCGCCGACGCCCTGCTGTATCTCGACAGCGAATTGCGCGCCGCCGCGCAATTGATCATGCAAGACGTGATCGACGACTTCGCGCCGCACATCGAAACCGAAATCAAACGCCGCCTCAGCGCGCGAATGGAACGGCTCCTCAGTCAGTACAACGACTGAGCCATACACAGATCCCCTTGTGGGAGCGGGCTTGCTCGCGAAGGCGTCGTGTCAGTCAGCATCAATATTGAATGTACGACCGCATTCGCGAGCAAGCCCGCTCCCACATTTGATCCTGTCGCGCCTTTGATAAGGCGCCCTGTCCGCACTCGCTCGCCCTGCGCCCCATGCCCCGCTATACTTGCCGGCTTTTCCTGAACAAATGCCAATAGGGTCCCGCCGCGCATGGATAAGACCTACCAGCCGCACGCCATTGAAACTTCCTGGTACAACACCTGGGAGTCAGAGAATTACTTCGCCCCGCAAGGCGCGGGCGAGTCCTACACCATCATGATCCCGCCGCCGAACGTCACCGGCAGCCTGCACATGGGTCACGGCTTCAACAACGCGATCATGGACGCCCTGATCCGTTTCCGCCGCATGCAGGGTCGCAACACCCTGTGGCAACCGGGCACCGACCACGCCGGTATCGCCACGCAAATGCTGGTGGAGCGTCAACTCGAAGCCCAGGGCCAGAATCGCCACGACCTGGGCCGCGAGAAATTCCTCGAGAAAGTCTGGGAATGGAAGGATCAGTCCGGCGGCAACATCAGCCGTCAGATCCGTCGCCTCGGCTCTTCCGTGGACTGGAGCCGCGAGCGCTTCACCATGGACGACGGCCTCTCTGAAGCCGTTAAAGAAGCGTTCGTGCGCCTGCACGAAGACGGCCTGATCTACCGCGGCAAGCGCCTGGTCAACTGGGACACCAAGTTGCACACGGCGATTTCCGACCTTGAAGTGGAAAACCACGACGAGAAAGGTTTCCTGTGGAACCTGAAATACCCGCTGGCCGATGGCGCCAAGACCGCTGAAGGCAACGATTTCCTGATCGTCGCGACGACTCGTCCGGAAACCATGCTCGGCGACTCCGCCGTCGCGGTTAACCCGAACGATGAACGCTACAAAGCCCTGATCGGCAAATTCGTCGAGCTGCCGCTGGTCGGCCGCCGCATCCCGATCATCGCCGACGATTACTGCGACCCTGAATTCGGCACCGGTTGCGTGAAAATCACCCCGGCCCACGATTTCAACGACTACGAAGTCGGCAAGCGCCACAACCTGCCGCTGCTGAACATCTTCGACAAGAACGCCCACGTGCTGCCAGCCGTGCAGGCATTCAACCTCGATGGCACCCTGAACGAAACGATCGACGGCAAGATCCCGGCGGAATATGCCGGTCTGGACCGCTTCGAAGCGCGCAAGCAGATCGTAGCCGCGTTCGAAGCCGCAGGCCTGCTGGTCAGCGTCGACGATCACGCCCTGAAAGTGCCGAAAGGCGACCGCTCCGGCACCATCATCGAGCCGTGGCTGACCGACCAGTGGTATGTGTCCACCAAGCCGCTGGCCGAACCTGCGATTGCCGCCGTTGAAGACGGCCGCATCCAGTTCGTGCCGAAACAATACGAAAACATGTACTTCTCGTGGATGCGCGACATCCAGGACTGGTGCATCAGCCGCCAACTGTGGTGGGGCCACCGGATTCCGGCCTGGTATGACGAGTCGGGCAAAGTCTACGTCGGTCGCGACGAAGCCGAAGTGCGCGCCAAGCACAACCTCGGCCCGGACATCGCGCTGCAACAGGACAACGACGTACTCGACACCTGGTTCAGCTCGGGCCTGTGGACCTTCTCCACCCTCGGCTGGCCGGAACAGACCGAGTTCCTGAAGAAATTCCACTCCACCGACGTGTTGGTCACCGGCTTCGACATCATTTTCTTCTGGGTTGCCCGGATGATCATGCTCACCATGCACTTGGTGAAAAACGAAGACGGCACGCCGCAGGTGCCGTTCAAGACCGTGTACGTGCACGGCCTGGTGCGTGATGGCCAAGGCCAGAAGATGTCCAAGTCCAAGGGCAACGTCCTTGACCCGCTGGACATCATCGACGGCATCGAGCTGGAAGAGCTGGTGCAGAAACGCACCTCCGGCATGATGCAGCCGAAACTGGCGAAGAAGATCGAGAAGCAGACCCGCGAAGAGTTCGCCGAAGGCATCGCCAGCTATGGCACCGACGCCCTGCGCTTCACCTTCTGTTCGCTGGCATCCACCGGTCGCGACATCAAGTTCGACATGGGCCGCGTCGAAGGCTATCGCAACTTCTGCAACAAGATCTGGAACGCCGCGCGCTACGTACTGGACAAAGGCGAAGACTGCGGTCAGAACGGCGAAGCCTACGAGCTCTCGCTGGCCGATCGCTGGATCATTTCGCAGCTGCAACGCACCGAAGCCGAAGTGACCCGTCAGCTCGACCAGTTCCGCTTCGACCTGGCCGCGCAAGCCTTGTACGAGTTCATCTGGAACCAGTATTGCGACTGGTACCTGGAACTGTCCAAGCCTGTACTGTGGGACGAAAACGCTCCGGTTGAACGCCAGCGCGGCACCCGTCGCACCCTGGTTCGCGTGCTCGAAGTGGCCCTGCGCCTGGCGCATCCGTTCATGCCGTTCATCACCGAAGAAATCTGGCAGCGCCTCGCGCCGCTGGCCGGTATCGAAGGCAAGACGATCATGCTGCAACCTTGGCCAGTGGCCAATGAAGCACGCATCGATCAGGCCGCCGAAGACGACATCGAATGGCTCAAGGGCCTGATGCTCGGCACCCGTAACATCCGTGGCGAAATGAACATTGGTCCGGGCAAGCCGCTGCCGCTGTTCCTGAAGAATGTCAGCGCCGAAGATCAGCGTCGCCTGACCGAAAACGAAGCGCTGCTGAAGAAGCTGGCGCGTCTGGAATCGATCACCGTGCTGGCGGCTGGCGAAGAAGCCCCCCTGTCCGCCACCGCACTGGTTGGCGAGATGGAAGTGCTGGTACCGATGGCCGGCCTGATCGACAAGGGTGCCGAGCTTGCGCGCCTGGACAAGGAAATCCAGCGCCTGCAAGGCGAAGTGCAGCGCGTCGGCGGCAAGCTGTCCAACGCCGGTTTCGTTGACAAGGCGCCCGCTGAAGTCATCGAAAAAGAACGCGCCAAACTGGCCGAAGCCGAACAGGCTCTGGGCAAGCTGGCGGAGCAACATGCGCGGATTGCCAGTCTGTAACGGCAGATCGCAATAAAAAAGGGAGGCCCTGGTGGCCTCCCTTTTTTCTTGAACACCAAAACTCCCCTGTAGGAGCTGCCGCAGGCTGCGATCTTTTGATCTTGCTTTTAAAAACAAAATCAAAAGATCG